>JAACFF010000508.1 GCA_009937635.1 Chloroflexota bacterium | reverse complement strand
AGCTGGAACAAGCGCCTAATAGCGGCGGCGGCTGTGGCGTATAAAGAAGTTTTCTGGCGTAAGGTGTGGCGTCCAACGAGTTGGCTAGGGGATCTGAAGTAAGTCCTGTGCTCTCTCGTCGTGGGCAAGCGCTTCTAAGGAAAGCGCTGCAAAGATAGTAGCCGCTAGTTTGGGGGATGGGCGCTGCCCGGGTGTATCGGCCAACGACAAGTAGGTGCGGCCGTCGCGCCCATGAAGAACCAACGTAGCCGGCCCGGCATCGCCGCCGTACACCAACAACACGACCATCTGGCAATCGCAGGCTGCCGTGCCGTGATGGGGACATGCGCACTCTGTATGCGCCGCGCGGGCCGTGCGCAGATCGAACGATGTGGCCACCTGGAGATCCGCCGAAGCCAACGTTTCGGTGGCCCATCGCACTGCTTCTTCACTTGAGCACTCAAGTGCTAGCAGTTGCGCCATCAGACATCTCCTTCATCATCATTCTCTAATTTAAACGGATGTCGCCGAAAATTGCGAGCGCAGAATTTCCCACGAGAACACGGGCCATTTGGCGGGTAAGGGCGTGCGCAAACGGCCTATGACGTGAAGTGCCAAACCTAAGTAGAATGGCAAACGATGTACTGGCCTGACTATAACCCTCGCAAGAAGCGGCGGGGATCACGAATTGGACCAACGATATTTCTGGGTCTGTTTATCGGCGCTCTGTTCGGCGTGTTCTCGGGCATATTGCCGGGCAGCCAACTGCTCGCTTGGTGGGGGTGGTCACCGGGCGATGATCATGCGCCTGAGGGGGCGCCCGCCAACGAGTCAGCGTCGGCCGCGGCTATTGAAGAGTCGATTGCGCCGACACCTGTCCCTACTATTGCGGCGCAATCTCAGAACAGCCCCACGTTGGCCCCGGACTTCGTTTTGCCGGACCTGTTTGACGAATCGCTGAATCGCAGCTTATCTGGATTCAGCGGCCGGCCGGTGGTCCTCAACTTCTGGGCTAGCTGGTGCGTGCCCTGTAAGGAAAGAATATCGCGGTGAAGGGCTCGTGGTCCTAGGTCTGAACCAGACGTTCATCGATGACTTAGATGCGGCTCGTGCATTTGTGGACGGCTTGACTCTAACATTTCCTAACGTTCGTGATGATACTGGGAACACTTCTGAGGGACTCTATCAGGTCATGGGCTTACCTACCAGCGTCTTCGTCACAGCAGACGGCGAAATAGTGCACAGGCAGATCGGCCAGATGAGTGACCAGCAGATTGATACATTCAGTCGACAGCTCGTGACCGGCGAGGCGATTACACCTTGAGATTGCTGAAGGAGTTTCAGTTTGTTGTTGCCAGCCCGCCAGCGGCGCGCTTCAACCGGAATCAGTGGGCAATTGGGATATTGTGCCTGATTGTGTTGGCCTTCCTGGTGGTTCCCTTACCGCTATATGACAAGCTTTGGGGTATCGCCTATGGTATCTGCCCGCAGCGACCGGGGCACAGCTTGTTTTTTGGAGACGTGCAGATGCCCATTGAGGCGCGCGAAGGCGGTATGTTCGCCGGGTTCCTGCTTGGCGCCATCTATTTGATTGTGCTTGGCCGCGGCACCGCCAGGAATCTACCTCCCAGAAGGACACTGGCGCTTCTGGTCGGCTTTGTTGTCCTAATGGGTATAGATGGGCTGAACGCGGTCGCTTATGATCTCTACCTGCCGACGCCCTACACGCCCAACCTTTACATGCGGTCGGGCACCGGCTTGTTGACGGGCCTGGCCCTGGCCGGAATCATGGTGCCCATAATTAACCAGTCGATATGGCAAAAGAGTAAACAAGTCGCCTCTTTTTCTAGCTGGCGGGAGGTAGGGCTCGCTTTGATGTTGTTCGCCATCTTCTGGGCTATTGGGCTTTCGGGCTGGCAACCGCTCCTGTATCCGATTTCCGTAATAGCCATAATGGGTCAGGTTATCCTTATGGTCAGCATTGGAGCGATGCTGACAGCAATTCTGCTACGGCGCGAAGGACAAGTAAGGGATGTCACAGAACTAGCGGCCCTGATCCTGGTAGGCTTGATTGCCGTCATGATAATGCTGGGTGCGGCGTCGGCCGTCCGATACGGACTTTTCGGCCCCGGTTCGATACCAGCGTGGAGATAGGAGAACGTCTGTGTTTCGTTTTATTCGCTATGCGCTCATTATTGGCTCACTGTCGTTGGCATTCTTTCTGCTGGCGCCGTTAGCCGGAGCATCAGAATGCTCGTTCTTTCTGTGGGACCAACTGGTGCCGGATCAAGATGTCTTGACGCGAGCGTCGGCGTGCAGAGCAGAGTCCGAGTCCCAGATAGAAGCTTTTGCCCTACCATCGGAGTTCGACGATACGCTATTTGGGCGGCGTGTCTACGCCAGATTGGCTGACAACGCCCTTGTGTATCCGGAGCCTAGCCGAGGTGTCGCTCCTGTACGCAATGTAGGCGACGGTTTTCTGTTTGCGACCGTCAATTCGTGGGACGAAGTAAACGGTGCAACCTGGTACCAGATCAATCATGGCGAATATGTTCATGAAGAAGATATCCAACTGGTGACTGTCTCAGACTTTCAGGGTGTGGAAGTTCTGCGGCAGCCGGAACGGCCATTTGGCTGGATCGTTCAGGACGTCCAGCCAAGCAGCCAGCCAGATGGTGAATCCAACCCGTCTTACGCGGAACTCCCACGATTCACCTTCTTCGAGATATATGATGCCGCAATTGGCCAGGACGACTGGATCTGGTACGACATTGGGAACGGTCGTTGGATACGACAGACCTATGTGAGCGTGGTTGATGCTAGTCCCCGGCCAGACGAGGTCGGCCCTGACGAGTTCTGGACTGAAGTCGATTTGTACGAGCAGACTTTTGCGGCATACGAGGGTGACCGGATGGTTTATGCGACCCTCATTTCCTCCGGACTTAACCGCTGGCCAACCCGTGAAGGACTGTTTCAGGTCTGGCAGCGCTTTGGCGAGTACAAGATGTCGGGCGCCGAGGGCAAGGTCGACTACTACTTCCTCGAAGATGTTCCCTACATCATGTACTTTGATCAGTTGAATAGTATAGGCCTGCACGGAACCTACTGGCACGATCGCTATGGCTACAAGCACAGTCACGGTTGCGTCAATATGCCTATTCTGGACGCGGAATGGACGTTCAATTGGTCAGCCGATGCCCCAAATGACCTGTGGGTCTGGGTCCATACTTCCGACGCAACCAATATCTTCAACTAGCACATAACGCGGCTATGGCAACGTTACGTTGCTGCGACCGCAATGTGTTCTGCGATCTTATGCACAGACAACGTTTTTTGCTCTTTCTTATCATAATTCTCATGTTCACAACTGCTTTCGTTTGGCAGCTACCAACAGTGTTAAAGGCCATTCCCAGCCGGTACGTCGCGCGTTTACCACAACCGTTACAGGAACTGGGCGTTCGCGAACATGTAGAAGTGCTGCCAGCATCGGCGGCGCCGGCCGATGTCTCCAGTTTGCTGGGCGATGTCGCTCAACAGTCCAATTCCTATGAACCTGCAACGCCGATACCCCCTACAGTATCAACAGTTGCCCCGGTCGACTCTGAATCGACATCAGCCCGGGTCGCGGCTGCCGTTCCGACCGAAACGCCAGCGCCTACCCCCACAAATACACCGATACCTATCGTGCCCGCGGTTCGACTAGAGGGCTTTCAACACCAGTTCCAATCCTGGAACAACTGCGGGCCTGCGACAGTTGCCATGGCATTGAGTTACTTCGGTCTATACCTGGACCAGGAACTGCCGGCCGCCGTTCTCAAACCCAATCCGGAAGACCGGAACGTTAGCCCATATCAGATGGCCGCGTATGTGAACGACGAGACGCCATATGCCGCGATCGATCGGACTAATGGCGACCTCGATACCATCAAGCGATTAGTGGGTAACGGGTTTCCTGTGATCATCGAGCTGGGGATTGAACCTCCTGGCGAGTATCGTTGGCTGGGCTGGTATGGGCATTATTTGCTCATCGTGGCATACGACGATGCCAGCGAGCAGTTCTGGGTTTATGATTCCTGGTTCGGCACCAGCGAAACGCCTATGGAAAACGCGGATCCTGAGGGTCGAATTCTTCACTATGCGGATGCTGACCGGCAGTGGCGCCAGTTCAATCGCAACTACATCGCCCTTTACCATCCTGAGCGAGCGGCCGAGGTAGCGAATATCATCGGCGCAAACATGGATGATGCTGTCATGTGGCAGGATTCTTTACCCCGTGTTCAAGCTGAACTTGGCCAGGAACCGGAGAATGAGTTTCTCTGGTTCAATTTGGGCACCGTTTACAATGCTTTAGGCGACTATGAGCGGGCAGCAGCTGCATATGACCAAGCCCGGGCCATTGGGCTGCCCTGGCGCATGCTGTGGTATCAATTTGGTCCATACGAAGCGTACTATCAAACTGGGCGGTATGAGGATGTAATCTTATTGGCAGATGCTACGCTGCACGATCGACCGTATTTTGAAGAGTCATTCTACTACAAGGGTTTGGCTTTAGCTGCGATTGGAGAGCTTTCATCGGCACGCAGCAATCTAAAGGACGCAGTCGATTTCAATCCCAACTTCCCACCCGCAGCTGAAGTCTTGAATCAACTCGATACGTAGATGGTCGAATGTGCGCGAGGCAAAGAGCTTCTTTTCTGCAAGGTGGCATTCCGGAACAGAGTATGAGCAAACGAGCTAAGTACACAATACCGTTAATACTATTGGCGCTGGTGCTACTTGTTGGCGGATTTATTGCGGTGCCCAGGGTTGTTGGCGCACTACCCGGTGAATATCGTGTGCG
>JAACFF010000127.1 GCA_009937635.1 Chloroflexota bacterium | reverse complement strand
GAACGAATGAAAATCCTGAGATCGCTGAGGTAATGAATTGGTGTACTGCTATGGCTGAATCGCCGGTTAAGGTACTGCTCAAAACGAGCCAGCGCACTCATCATGTTAGCCTCCTTGAAGGCGAGATAGTTTTTATACTACCTCAAGGAAAGCCAACTCAATGCAATAATTGTTTTGTGCGTCTCTAACTTTCCTTAGAATCAAATCGGGGATTTACACAGGATTTTGGATGCTCCCCCCATAGAGGGGGTTGTTTACCTTGTGTGTCACCTACTGCCACGAAATTGGTGATTTTTCTTGAATTTCAACCAAGAAAGTTGCTTTTAGACTTAAATCTTCGACAAAATCGACCGAGAACATGGTGATTTTGGAATAAATCGTCAAAAAACAACGTCGACAGGCTTATTTTGCTCATATATCAACAAATTGCTGCCTATTTTTACAGAAAAAGTGGCAGTAGGTGGTGCGTATGTTAAACGAACCCCGACACCAAGTCCAGCGGCTGGACTAGATTGTACAGCCGCCGGACTTGTCTTTCTATGACTATCTGGCTGCGATCAGTTGGTCACTACTGAAACCTCGATTGGGGCTGCATGCTGCAGCGTGGTATAGATGGGGCAGCGCTGTTGGAACTGAGCTTTCATTTCTGCACCCTGTGCTTCATCAATTCCTTCTGTCTCAATTATGACGCGGAAAGCCTGTAAGCGGGGATTGGTTCCACCTTCCTGGCTGGCGACACCGCGCGGGTCAAGATCTCCTTCGACATAAGTGGTGACGCCTAGCAGGGGAACATCCATTTCCTGTGCCGAGCGCTCGAAGATAAAGGTGCCGCAGGTGGCCAACGCGCCTAACATCAGATCGAGCGGATTGCGCTCTTCGTTGGGTCCTTCAATCGGGGGCACGGAGTCAATAACGAAGTGATTGCCGCGTGCGCTGACAATGGCTCGTCCCGGCTGGTTAGAGAGCTGAGCAGTCAGCTTGGCTGTATTCAAACCTTCAGTTGCCGCTGATGGCGCTTCATCGCCAACGGTGATTTCAATGTCCGTGGCCCGAGAAAGCGTGGTATGAATCGGGCAGCGGGTGGTGAAGTTGTCGATGATGCTGCTTACCTGGTCCTCATCGGCGCCCGGTAGATCGAGATGGACACGCATAACCTGTAAACGAGGGTCGGCACCTGAGCCGGCGACGCCGCTGGCATCGAGGTCCGCTTCAACGGCTACCTGTACATCTTCCAGGGGAATCGCTTCTTCCTGGGCCACGCGCTCGGCGATGAAGATGCCGCAGGTGGCCAGGGAGCCAAGCATCATATCCAATGGGTTGAGCTCTTCGTTAGGTCCTTCAATGGGCGGCACGGAATCGACAATGAAGTGATTGCCACGTGCGCTGACGATGGCCCGGCCCGGTTGGTTGGTGAGTTTGGCACTGGCTTTGGCTGTCGCCAGCTGTGGTGCCTCATCTTCAACGGCCGACTTAGCCGAGGATTCTTCCTCTGCCGGAGCCGCTTCGGCTGCTTCTTCTGCTGTGGATTCAGATTCTGCCTCGGCCGGTGCGGCATCATCAGGCTCTTCGGCATTGGTTTCAGGTTCTTGCGCGGCTTCATCAGATTGTGCACTCTCCGCGACGGCCGATTCCGCCTGGACTTCTTGTGCGGGTTCTAACGTTTGGCAGGCGCTCAGCGCCAGGGCGACGAGTGCTAACAGAATAAGGGTGATCCGCATAAATTTACTGCTGCTTTTACTTTTCATGATTTAACTCCTTGCATATAGATTTTTGTTGCTTTTGTTTCCCCTTGCGGCCGGCACGCATCGGAAAACATATGCCCGCAGAATAGCAAACGGCCGATTCAGGATCGTTACAGATCGCATTACAAAATCGTTACAAACGAAGATATTGCAAAAATTGCGAGATCCTTTTAAGATCGGTCCGTAGTTGTAATTGGACTTCGTGAAACTCAATTTTATTGTTGACGAAGTTGCCCGGTCGGAGATGTATAGATTTGCTGGGAGGTCCTAGCTGTCCCTGCTGCAGTTTTTCTTATTTGGTCCACCAACGCTGAAACGGAACGGCGAGATGGTGGCCTTAGACGCCCGCAAGACGGAGGCTCTACTGGCTTACCTGGCGGTAACGGGTAGGAGCCACAGCCGTGAAACATTGCTGACTTTGCTTTGGCCAAATCTTGAACCACAGCGCGCACAGAATGTTTTACGCCGCAATCTCTCCACGCTTAATAAGGCGCTTGAGGGTCAATGGTTGGTAATCGAGGGCGACATTATTGGCCTGGATGAAGATGCAGATGTCGAAGTAGATGTAGACCGTTTCCGGCAGCTGGCCAGCAGAGGGCAAAACCACGATCATGCACAGTCGGTGAGCTGTGAGGAATGCCTGTCCGATTTGGAAAAGGCGACAGCCATTTATCAAGCTGATTTTCTGGCTGGATTTACTGTTCGCGGCAGTATTAATTTTGACAACTGGCAGCTGCTGGAAGCGGAGCAGCTGCAGCGCGAATTTGCCTCCGTATTAGAACGGTTAGTGCAGGGTCACAGCGCACAGCACGCGTTTGGCGCGGCCATCGATTACGCCCAGCGCTGGCTGGCGCTCGATCCCCTGCGTGAAGCTGTGCACCGTCAGTTAATGATCCTATATGCGCAAAATGGTGATCGTTCAGCCGCATTGCGCCAATACCAGAGATGCCGGCAGCTTTTGCAGGAGGAGCTGGGCGTGGAGCCGGAAAGCGAGACGATTGCTCTTTATGAACGCCTGCGAAACGAAAATCAATATAGCAATGTCGGACAAGACGGGCTGGGATCACCTCGCGACGGTGAAACCTTTGCCGGTCCAGCGCCGCCTTCTCCCTATCGCGGCTTGTTCGCCTTTGGCGAAGAAGATGCGGCTAATTTCTATGGGCGGGATTCTTTTGTCCAACAATTATTGGCGAACGTTCATGAACGGGACATGGTCGCCGTCATTGGACCATCGGGCAGCGGCAAATCTTCCGTAGTCTTTGCCGGCTTGTTTCCCGTGCTGCGACAGGACGAACAGTGGATAATCCTGCCCTTCCGACCAGGCGTGGATCCCTATTTAGGACTTGCTTCCGTTTTGCTGCCGCAGCTTGAGCCTGAACTGAGCGAGCTAGATGCTCTGGTTGAGACCCAAAAGCTGGCCCGCAGCCTGGCCAGCGGGGCGCTTTCCTTGCGTGCTGTTGTGAGCCGCATTGTACAAAAGCGTGAGACGGCAGCGAAACTGCTCCTGGTGACCGATCAGTTTGAAGAACTGTACACCCTCTGCCCTAACTCGCAACTGCGGCATGATTTTCTGACACACCTGTTTGACACGATCGAGGAACAGCGATTCCAACGCAGTTCGAACTTTGGCCTTTTGTTTACCCTGCGCGCCGATTTCATGGAACAAGCCTTAACATTTCGCCCAATGGCTGATGCCATGCAGGATGCAGCGCTTATATTGGGTCCTATGCGACGCGCCGAGTTATGCGATGTTGTTCAGCGGCCGGCCGAAACCTTGGGTGTCCAATTCGAGGCTGGTTTGATCGAACGTATCCTGGATGATGTAGGCGAGGCACCAGGAAATCTACCGCTATTGGAATTTGCTCTGGCGATGCTCTGGGAACAGCAGCAAAATCGCCTGCTGACCCATGAAGGTTACGAAAAAATCGCCAGGGTTGAAGGCGCTTTGACCCACCATGCTGATCATGTTATTGATGCCCTGCGGCCGGAAGAAAAGGAACTCGCACGGCGAATTTTGATCCAGTTGGTCAAGCCGGGCGAAGGTACAGAGGATACACGCCGGGTTGCACAGCGAGAGGAGTTGAGCAGCCAAGAATGGACCCTGGTACAGCGGCTGGCCGATGCGCGCCTGGTGGTCACCGGTCGCGATGCTTTCGGCAGCGAAACGGTCGAGGTTGTCCACGAAGCGTTGATTTGCAATTGGCAAAGATTCAGGGAATGGATGGATGCGGATCGCAATTTCAGGGCCTGGCAGGAGCGGCTGCGCAGCAGTTTGCGCCAATGGGAGAGCTCCGACCACAATGTAGGGGCTCTGTTGACCGGTGTGCCCCTGGCCGAAGCGGAAGGATGGCTGACAGATCGACAAGTTGAGCTTAGAGCCCAGGAAATAGATTTTATTCAGGCCAGTATCGACCTGCGTGAGCGGCGTGCAGCCGAAAGGGAGAAAGAACTCCTGGCCCGCGAACGGCTGCGGCAGCGGATTTTGCTGGGTCTGGTAGTGGGTCTGGCAGTTGTGGTGCTGCTGCTTGGCCTGGCCGGGTGGCAGTATACACGCGCAGAAGAACAACGCCAGGCAGCGCGCGGTGCCGAGAGCCGTGCAGCCCTGGAACGGGACCAAGCACAGACGGCGCTTTCCCGCCAATTGGCAACGCAGGCTGCATCGCTGCAGGAGGATCAGCTTGATTTGAGTCTCCTGTTAAGCGTTGAAGCCAATCGCATTGCGGATACAGTCGATGCACGGGGAAGTCTGCGTTCTGGGCTGGCATCCAACGCCCGGCTGGAGAAATTTTTACACGGGCATACGGATCGGGTTACGAGCGTGGCTTACGGCGCTGACGGCCGAAAATTGGTTTCGGGGAGTAATGACAATACCATCCTGATCTGGGATGATGCCGGCGGCCAGTTGTTGGGCCAGGCGTTCAGTGGCCACAGCGATAATGTTTTGAGCGTTGACATCAGCCCGGACGGTCAGGTTATCGCTTCCGGCGGGGCTGATAAGAAGGTCATCCTGTGGGATGCTGCCGATGGCCGGCAGCTTGGGCAGCCCTTACTGGGCCACATGGCCGCTGTAAGCAGCGTTGTTTTTAGCCCCGATGGCGAACTCCTGGCCACGAGTGGGGGTGATGACATCTTTTTATGGGACTTGAGTGCAGGCACACCGGTCAGCAACACTTTGTCCGGGCACAGTGGGGTGGTCAGAAGCGTAGCCTTCAGCCCTAACAGGCAGTTCCTGGCATCAGGCGGCGATGACAAGAATATCATCCTTTGGGATCTCTCCAGCGGCGAGCCAGCAGTGGCGCCTCTGAGCGGCCATACAGCCCTGCTGCGCAGTGTCGACTTTAGTCCTGATGGAAAAATGCTGGCCTCGGCCGACGAAGATGGTGTGATTTTGCTCTGGGATCTGGCCGGCGAACCCACGCTCGTTAATACGCTTGCGGGTCACAGCAGTTCCGTGCGCAGTGTCCAGTTCAATCCCCAACCGCCTGAATCTATGCCTGGCGATGTATTGGCTTCAGCCGGGACGGATGGGGTGATCATTTTATGGGATGTCGAATCCGGATGGCCGTTGGGCGAGCCCCTGACCGGGCACAGCGATTGGGTGCGCGGCATTTCTTTCAGCCCGGATGGCCAGACTTTGGCCTCTGCTGGTCACGATAAGCGCGTTATTCTCTGGGATGTCAGCAATCAACGGCAAGATCCATTCATGCTTGGGATCCCTTTGCATGCGCATCATCAAGGTGTACGTGCCGTGGCTCTCAGTCCTGATGGCCAGACTATCGCCTCCGGCAGCGATGATGAGACGATCATTCTTTGGGACGCGGCTGCCGGCTGGCCTCTGGGAAATCCTTTGCGCGGGCACAATGGGGGTGTACGCAGCGTGGCTTTCAGTCCAGACGGCCGTTTTCTAGCCTCGGGCAGCGATGACGAGACGGTCATTCTATGGGACATGGCGGCCAGGGAAGCAGTTGGCAGCCCGCTCAGCGGTCACACGGACAGCGTGCACAGCGTGGCCTTCAGTCCCAACGGCCAGACCCTAGCCTCAGGGAGCAAGGATGAGCACCTTATCTTGTGGAATACGGCCGACGGCGAGGCGCTGGGACCGCCGATCAAGGCCCACGAGAAGGGCGTGCAAAAAGTTGCTTTCAGCCCGGACGGCCGTTACCTGGCCTCGGCTGGAGATGACAGCAGGATAAAGTTATGGGCGATCAACGGTGAGCCGGTTCTGCAATCTACCCTGACCGGCCATGCCGACGTCGTTTTCAGCGTTGCCTTTAGTCCTGATAGCCAGACCCTGGCGTCCAGTAGTTGGGATAAGAAAATCCTGCTCTGGGATGTGGCAAGCGGGGAGGTGAAAGGTCTGCCCATGAGCGGACATACGGAGAGCGTGCAAGATGTGGCCTTCGCTCCCGACGGCCGGACCCTGGCCTCCGGAAGTTGGGACGAGAGCGTTATGCTGTGGGACAGTGCCAGCGGTCTGCCGCTCACAGCACGGCCGCCGCTGACTGGGCACACGGGCAGTGTACGCAGTGTGGCCTTCAGCGCGGATGGCGGGATGATGGTTTCGGCCGGTGATGACAGCATTATCATACGTTGGGATGTCGACCGTAAATCGTGGCAGGAACAGGCATGCGAACGGGCCAATCGCAACTTAACCCAAGCAGAATGGCAGCAATACTTTGGCGATCAGAGCTACGTCGCCACCTGCCCGGACCTGCCTGAAGCGTCCAATTGAAGACCGGGTGAGTGAACTATTTATTAGAGGGGCACACAGCTTAGCATTATCCTGAAGCTATCCCGTATAATGTTCCGCCGTTCCAACTTGAGAGGAGATTTAGATCATGAAGAAGCTCAGTATCCACTTTCTATTGTCTACATCAATCTTTTTATCATTGCTTGTCCTAAGTGCTTGTAGTTCTGCTGTCGAATCACCGCCCCAGTCGGAACAAACCGCGCAGGAAAGTGCGCCAGAAGCCGTGGAAGTGCCCGAACTGGCGACAGCGCGGGTTAGTGCCATGCTCAGTGAGCCGGGGGAGGCTGTTGTTACAGGACACAATGATCTCCAGTATGCCGTTTTCGAAGAAAGTGGTGAAGGCGGCTTGACCGAGATAGGTACACTGCTGGCTGCACAGGTTACATGTGGTGTTTTTGTCGCCGAAAAGGCAGCCCAAGAACTGGACATGCCGCTTACCGGTGTGACGGGGACGGCCGCTTTTGACGCCGATACTCAGCAGGTGGAAGTGTTTTTGGATTTGCCGGGGGCTGATTGGGAACAAGTCCTAGATCTGGCCAATCATTTCCGCCAGCGCTGTCCCATTTATACGACGCTGTCTGAAGCGAATTCGGTTGATTTTACGCCGGGCGAGCAGTTCGCCGGCGAAAGCGGCGATCCCGCAGTTGTAGCGGCCGAACTCTTCCGCTTTGGTGGGGCCAATGTCACGGCCAATGGCACGACATTTGTCATGGATTCGGTGCCCCCGCTGGATGGACCAAATGAGGAATTGAACCCGCTGGATATGATGCTCGGCGGGTTGGCGGCCTGCAGTGCATTCACCTACGGTCAGGCTGCGCCGGAGGCCGGGGTCGCGATTACCATTGAAGGCGATTTCGATCCCAGCGGCGTTCGGGTGCTAGATGGTCCCAATCCGCGTATTCAGAACATTCGCGTGTTGCTGCAGGCGGATCAATATGATGAGCAGGTGGCCAAACAGGTGGAAGCGGAGATCAAGGACCAATGCCATCTCTATCAAATGCTGGAAGGGACGGTGCATATGTCAGTCTCGGCCGAACAGGGATAGTCCCTACTGACAAGCTGGAGACCAGGGCAAAGTGGGGGCAGTCCAAATGATACAGCTTCATCTTTCCCCCTAAACACTCTTGACCTCAGACTTTAATCTCCTATATTACCTTTGACTAGGATAAGTACCGGAAACGGCCACATAAGTTCACCGATTTACCCATATTTCTGTGATAACGATCAGTTTAGAGGCTATAAACGACACTAGGCCACATGACTGTTGACACATATGGCACACTGTAGTTTACCTTTGACTAGGATCGGAACAGCAAACGGCCACTTTGTTCACCATTGTCTGGCCATATTAATGGTTTTTTGCGGCTTTTTTGCCGGTAAAAGCACCACCTCGATTCGACTAGTTTTGAAGGGATGCTTCAATACAACTCGTAAAAAGAATCCTCACCAAGGTGCTTCACATAGGTCTTGACCAGCTTGGGCAACTTATCTTTGTAATCTATGGTCATCCAATCGTCAATTGAACCTAGAAAACAGTAACGCTGCGTCTCAAACAGACGTTGCTCCTTGTCTATCAAGATAAACTGGAGCATTGGCGAATATGTCAGAAATTTTTCCACAACTGCTTTTGCGTTCGTTCCTCTTGTACTCCCCAAAGAGTTAAACATACCAACCAATAAATCGACATCCTGGTCCGGCGTGTAAATGATGATGGTGTTCTTCTTTACGTCAATGATGAAACGTTCCAGGCGACAATATTGCTTCATGCCAGACTTGACGATAGCCATTTCCTCATCCGTAATGATCTGAGGCCGTATTCTTCGGAGGAATACTTGGGCATTGGGGTTCTCGTAAATTTCATACCCGGGTGGGATTGT
Source organism: Chloroflexota bacterium (assembly GCA_009937635.1). Taxonomy (GTDB): domain Bacteria; phylum Chloroflexota; class Anaerolineae; order Promineifilales; family Promineifilaceae; genus JAACFF01. Next base: position 6,223 of record JAACFF010000127.1, on the reverse strand, counting down.
TTCTACCAGATCGCCTTCATCACGCAGGGCAAAGAAGTATTTGGGATTGCCTGTTTTGGTTGTCCCTTGATGCAAGTAATAGATTTTGCCTTTTCTGTTTGTGTGGGTCACTGTCATTTGTGATCGCCTTTTTCGGAATTAGCAGATTGCCAAAGAAGCGCTATCTTTCAGCGTGTATTATCCCGCAACCAGCTAATTGCACCGCCTTCCCGCCGCCAGATATGCTTGACTTCAGAAGCAACGTACGCAGCCTCTGTCTCATCCCCCCAGCCGATGGTTGGCGGCTGCTTCCTTGGTATTCGCTTTTCCCCTAAGATATAAGCTGGTGTATAAGGGTTATTCTCGATTGCTTGCTGTAGATACCTGGTGGCTCTTGGACTCGCTCCCTCGCGCCGAAAAGCGAGGAGAGCCCGAGCATAGACCAGCATCGCCATGCCGTCACCGGCATTCATCGACAAGAGTTTTTCTAACTCTTCGTTTCGTTCATCGTCCAGCAAGCAAACGGCCAATACATATCGAATACCCTGGTTGTCATGCTCATTGAGACGCAGCATTTCCCAATAATGGTCGATGGCCTCTTGACGCCGGCCCATTTTCCACAGGGTTTTTGCCAACCCGCCACGCGCTCGCATGTAAGGGCGTGTTTCCAGAATACCCCAAAAGTGGCCCCTATTCTCTGTAAACATCCTTGTCCCAATGGCCCGCTCCCCAGCTTGGATGCCGGCTTCATAATAAATATGCTCTTCGACCAGGGTCTCGGTGTTGTCTTGAGCTAGGATGACGTAGGCGTCGGCACAATCGGCCGAAAGGTCTAAAGCTTGGCGTGCTAGTTTCTTGCGCTCCCGTTTTGTAGGCGCTTCCCAGGCTTGATAGATAAGGTCTTGTGCTTCTTGCAATGGAGTTAGCGGGGGGAGTTCATGTTCCAGATCGTTTTTATTCATCCCTGCACCGGTCCTTATTTAGACACAATGTAGATTTACCAGTAACCGCAGCCGATTTAGACACAGCAGCATCCGGTTGATCAATATACCCACCAGACAAAGGGCGACGGAGTCTTTTTCTTGCCACTAAAGAAGTATTCAATCAATGGCGTAAGCCACGAAATTGAGCATGAGACTTTACCTTCATAGATTAGAGTCCCCGCGTGGTGCCCCAATATTCACGCCTCTATATCGAAGGTAATTGTACAATGTTCCTTTAGAAATGGAGAGCTGCTCGCAGATTTCCTTCACCGTCAGCTCGCGTTCCTGATACAATTTCTCAGCGATAATAGCTGTGTGTTGCGCCTTTTTTGATAATCCTTTCGGTCGTCCCCCCTTTCGCCCCCTCGCTCGGGCGGCCGCCAACCCGGCCTTGGTTCTTTCACGGATGATGTCCCGTTCGAATTCGGCCAGGGCGGCGAAAATGTGGAAGGTGAACTTTCCGTGGGGCGTCGTTGTGTCGATTTGATCGTTCAGGCTGTGCAGCGCCCCACCCTTTTCCTGGATCTCATTGACCAGACTGACCAGGTCCTTTAGGGATCGGGCCAAGCGGTCTAGCTTCCAGATGACGACCACATCACCTTCCCTCAACTGTTCCAACAGTTCGTTCAGCTGCGGCCGTTCCTTTTTAGATCCCGTGATTTTTTCCTTATAGATTTTTTTGCAGCTGGCGTCATTGAGGGCATCTAGCTGCAACGATAAATCCTGATCCTGGGTGCTAACCCGCGCGTAGCCAATGTTCATATGTGTCCACCAAAACGGTATTAAAACGAATTAGTTATACGTTGATTCATTATACCAGTACTTTGGACAGATCGGAAGATCCCAATTTTGAGATTATTTGGCGAGTATTAGCCGCTCAATTTGAACGACTGCACTGCTTATTTTCTCAAGTAAAGAAGCAAATTTGACGTAGCGATAGCACTGAGGGCAAGGGATCAAATAATTCTGAAACTCTATAAATTGCGGGGCGGCCTCAAAACCGTCCAAAATAACGACCGTTTTGTTAGGCGTTGCTTAACAATCGTTATGTCAATGCGACCGGTAATTTTCTGTCAGTTACGACAAATACCCCAAATTGGCCTTTTTTTGAGGCTACGTGCAAAAATATCCCATCCTGCGTCTGGTGACAGCTTCGCTAGTTTTGGGCCTAGTAGCCAACCTGCTTATCGCTCAGCCGGCAGCTATCGCTTTGAATTAGCGGCGATCAAGTGTACCTGGTCACCGTCCTGCAAAATGCGATCAGCTGTTACAAGACGGCCGTTCACTTTCCATTCTATCGCTTCTACTGGCAAGCCCAGGCCGAGATCATGGACCAGGTCCCCGACTTTGCTACCGGATAGCAGCATAACATCCAACTGTTGCTGCATCCCATCCGGCGTTTGCCGCTGCAGTATTGTATGCAAGTGAACGGTCACGACCATTTATTGTCACCTACTCAATAGCTAAATTCCTATGAAATTTTAGTTCGCCCAAATCTTCGTAGATCTTGCCGGAGCCGATATCGTTCTCGTAGATGGGAAATGGCCGCGGGTGCTCTTTTAGCTGTTTCCACAACTGGCATAATCCCAGATTGCCGAACTCACGGGCTTTTTTCACGTTATCCAGATCAATGATTTCGGTTACAATAGTTTCTCGCTCTCCCGCTTTTTGCAGGACACGGCCGTCCGGGTCCACGATCAGCGACCTCCCACCACCCCAGGGTCCTACGCCATTAATATCGACAAAATAGCATTGATTAAAAATAGCATTGGCCTGGTTCAGAACCAATTCCATCTCCCGGTCAGAGGTTGGCGTCATGGTAGGATGGATGATGACCTCGGCGCCCATCCAAGCCAGGGTGCGTACTGTTTCCGGGAACCAGGAATCATAACAAATACTCAGACCGAAACGGCCGATATCAGGCACGTCAAACACACAAAACTCATCACCCGCCTCAGTGCCCGCCTCGAAAGGCAACCAGGGGAACATTTTGCGGTATTTACTGATAATGTCACCTTGAGGCGAAATGACAACGGCTGTGTTGTAAAGTTTCTTGCCATCAAGCTCGTACAAGGAGCCAGGAACCAACCATTTACGATGGCGGCGCGCGATATCACATAAAGCATCCGTCAACGGGCCGGGAACCGGCTCTGCGTTTTTGCTCCAACTAACTGGTTTATCCGCCGGCATAAATTGCACGAGACCCGGTGCGGCCAGTTCGTGGAATACAATCATGTCCACCCAGGGGAAATTGATGCTGACTTGGTGCACAGAGTCACCCATCTTTGCAACGGTAGCCTGGGCGTCCCAAGGAACAACAGCCATCTGTACGCCGGCAATCCCAAATAATCTCGACATGTTTTTTAGTCCTGTAGTTTTTAGTCCTGTGGCGTTTAGTCTTGTAGTCTTTAGTCCTGTAGTTTTGTAGTTGGAATCTCTTGAGCTTAACTCGACTAATGAGCTACCAGACTACTCGACCAACAAATGACAAGCCGCGACTTGATGCGGCCGTACTTGATGCAATTCCGGTTCTTTTTCCCGGCAGATTGCTTGTGCCAGGGGGCAACGAGTATGAAAACGACAACCGGGCGGCGGGTTTGATGGGCTGGGAACATTTCCTTCTAGCACGACCAATTCCTGTCGATGTGACGTATCAGGCACTGGAATGGCGCCGAGTAAAGCTTGTGTATAGGGATGGGCCGGGTTCTCAAAAATCTGCACGCTGTCACCGAGCTCCACCAGCTTGCCCAAGTACATTACGCCAATACGGTCGCTGATATGCTGCACCACGCTGAGATCGTGGGAAATGAATATGTAGGTCAAATTGAGGCGATCACGTAAATCTTCTAGCAGGTTCAAAATTTGTGCCTGGACGGACACATCCAGGGCGGAAGTTGGTTCGTCCAGGACGAGCAATTTGGGCTCCAGCGCCAGGGCGCGGGCGATAGCCACGCGCTGGCATTGGCCACCAGAAATTTCATGGGGAAAGCGGTCCAAATGTTGTTTACCCAACCCCACCTGCTCCAGCAGTTCCACTACCCTATCGCGGCGCTCGACTGCAGATAGCTTACGATGCGTCTTGAGTGGTTCCGCAACGACATCCGACACTTTCTGGCGCGGATCCAGGGAACCAACGGGATTTTGAAAGACGAGTTGCATCTCCTGGCGCAGCTGTCGTAATGCGCCTGATTTGATATCATTCAGGGAACGGCCGTCAAATAGAATGGTACCTTGTGTAGCATCGACTAGACGCAGAATGAGCCGCCCTAAGGTCGTCTTACCGCAGCCGGATTCCCCGACCAGACCCAGCACCTCTCCCCGCGCTACGTCAAAACTAACACCATCAACAGCATAGACGTATTGCCGTCCAGCCAGCCACCCTCCGGGCAGGCGGAAGTGCTTCTTGACGTCGTGAACATGAACCAGGGGTTCAGACAAAAGATCGTTGTCATGTATCATCGGAACCCCCTGACTCAAAGGCAGGTCGTGCCGTCAATTTCGTATCATTAGGTAAAGGCAGGAAGCAGGCACTGTAATGACTGGGGCCGGCATCTCTAAGGGGTGGGCGCTCCTGCGTGCATTTCTCCATGGCCTGCGCACAGCGAGAGGCAAAGGCGCACCCGGCAATTGCTCCTGGATTGGGTGGCACATTGCCCGGTATGGCAGTCAACTGGGCGCCTCTGCTCCCTGGTTTGGGCACGGCTTCCATCAATCCGATGGTGTAAGGATGGTGTGGCGCGCTAAAGATCGTTTCAGTCGCAGCCATTTCTACAACACGGCCTGCGTACAGCACCGCCATCCGGCCACAAAATTGGGCGACAACGCCCAAATTATGGGTGATGAACATGATCGTCACCCCAAATTGCTGCTGTAATTCTTTTAATAGGGTCAAAATCTGGGCCTGAATCGTCACGTCTAGGGCTGTTGTCGGTTCATCAGCAATGAGAAGTGAGGGGCGACAAGACAAGGCCATGGCGATCATCGCCCGCTGTTTCATGCCACCGGAAAGTTGGTGCGGGTATGATTTGTAAATACGCTTTACATCGGGGAGCCCAACCGCTGTTAGCATTTCCTCTGACCTGCCCCGCGCTTCCCGCTTTGAAAAACCTAGCTGGGTACGAATCACACGGTCCATCTGTTCCCCAATGGTAAACACCGGGTTCAAAGACGTGTTTGGGTCCTGAAAAATCATCGCCACCTGCTGTCCACGAATCTGGCACATGGCCGCTTCGGATTGCTTGAGAATATCAACATCGTCGAAGGCAATGCTACCGTTAGTCACCCTCGCTGTCTGCGGCAGCAACTGCATCACCGAAAGTCCGGTAATCGACTTACCACAACCGGTTTCACCCACGATGCCAAATATTTCACCGGGTAAAACTTCCAGCGAGATACCATTGATCGCTTTGAGCCGGCCGTTTGGCGTCTCAAACTCAATATACAGATCCTCGATGCGCAGTATTGGCTTGCTCACTGATATTGCCTCGGATCAAATATATCGCGCAGCACGTCGCCCAGTAAATTAAAAGCGAGGATGAGCACAAAGATCGCCGCTGCAGGGAAGAGGGAAATCCACCACTGATTGATCACCGATGTACGCCCGGTGCTGATCATCAAACCCCAATCAGCAGCGGGTGGCTGTGTACCCAGACCGAGAAAGGCCAGACCACCAGCCACTAGAATGACAGTTCCCATGTCGACTGTGACCTGTACCAAGATGGGGGAAATGCTATTAGGCAAAATATGGCGCAGGACGATGACCGAGTCACGCACGCCAATAGATTGGGCCGCCTCCACAAACGGCCGCTCTCTCAACCCAACAGCGATCCCCCGCACCAGCCGCGTATACCAGGGCCACCAGGAAATGATGAGTGCAATCGCCGCGTTTTGCAGTCCCCGACCTAAGGCCGCTGTGATAGCCATAGCTAACAACAGTGAGGGGAACGCCAAAAACAAATCGGTGATGCGCATGATCACTTCATCCACCCACCCACCTTTGAAGCCGGCAATTGCTCCCAGCGGTGCGCCGACAGTCACAGCAGCCAATACGACTATTATGGGAATGATAAATGCCGGGCGCGCACCATACATCACGCGGCTCAACACATCCCGGCCCAGGGCATCTGTGCCAAAGGGATGCTCTGTTGAAGGCGGCAGAAAGAGCGTTGAAGGACTGCTTTTCCCCTCGCCTTGCTCCGGGTATGGAGCCAATAGTGGTGCAAAAATAGCAACAAGCAAAAAGATGAGGATGATAACAACAC
>JAACFF010000126.1 GCA_009937635.1 Chloroflexota bacterium | reverse complement strand
CGTCTTTTGCGGCAGGCCCACTTCCCCATCACTTACACCTTGGATACCTATGATTTCACCCTGATGCCTTCCTTATCCAAACCCAAAGTTCTGGAACTGGCCAGGGGCGAATTCATCAGGAAGGCAGAGAATGTAGTGCTAGTCGGTCAGATCGGCACCGGCAAAACTCATATTGCTACCGCCCTTGGTTACGCTGCTTGTGAATCGAGATACAAAGTCCGCTTCTTTACGGCAGCCGGTTTGATTAACCAATTACTGGAAGCCCATGAACAAAACCAACTGAGCCGGCTGGAAAAAAGCTTGCTCAAACAACGACTCATCATCATTGACGAGTTGGGCTTTATCCCCTTCTCTCAACAGGGTGCCCAGATGCTGTTTACTTTTATCGGCCAGAGATACCAACGCGGTTCCCTCCTGATCACAACCAATCTACCTTTCACCGAGTGGACGCAGGTTTTTCAGGATACACGACTCCTTGGCGCGTTGCTGGATCGGCTCACTCACCGTTGTCATATCCTCGAATTCAGCGGTGAGAGCTACCGTTTCCGCCAATCTCATGCTCGGCAAACCGACAAGCTCTCATCGACCGCTTCTTCTCAACCGGTAGATTGATCACTTGCAATGAACCCTAAGGAGATGATAATCGTGCCTTAACCGGATCACTTTTCGATGATCATTTGGACGGCGAATATTTGCCTTGACGGTTCTGATGGATCAGTTTTCGAAGATCAAGTGGATCACTTTTCAATTGACAAAATCAAACATAGGATGAACCTACATCTTTTCGGCCCACTGTCTAAATAAAGTAAGCTGCGTCGACTTGCTATACTAATAGTATTTGGGTTTATCCTGTTTTTTGCGAACTTTGTACTGATCAACGAGAGGGTGCAGTCGGGAAAAATCTTCCAGAAACTTCGACAAAGGAGTATCTATAGCCTTTTCGCGTAAATTCTACCCACCCTAGTTTCTGAGAATGTGCACCATCATTTTGATCATTACAGTTTATTGCGAACTTGTATAGAAGATCCAATTTCGTGATACTTTGTTTATGGGTTGGTAAAGATTTAATCCATGTGCAGAAGATCGGGTCGGGCTCCTAATTCCGCCAGGATAGTTTTTGCTTGACTCAAAAGTTCCGGCTTGTCCAGACGCGTCCCCATTTCCAGGTAGGTCATGGCCTCTTCAAATAGCTGATCAATATCTTCGGCTAGTTCCAGGCTATTCTGCCACCACTGACCAGCCTGTCGCTCCCAGTCACTTAACCAGACGTACGTTCCCTGATAACGAAAGGCCTCAGCTTGAAACGGCCGGTATTTGCGCGCGCTCTTCCTTGCCTCCCGACCTGCTCTTGCTTGACTTCTTGCAGAGCACTTATGAAACCGCGGCAGACGCCGCCGGGTGGGACAGCCCGGCATTGGAGCGAACCGGCCACCCTAAGACTGCAACGTGATTCAGTCGATTAGATACCCGCAACCCGGGGTCAACAGTGGCGAAAGATATGACAAAATATTACCGGCAAACATTGTGGTGGAAGCGATATGCAGATTGTTTTATCAATTTTTGCCAATTCTTAAGCACTGCAACATAATTAATTTGAACCTTTGCCATTAAAATTTGCATAAAAGTCCAATTCTGATTTCCAATTAGGCTACCCAGTGGACCTTGCAGCAGGTGGTTAAGGAAAATGCTTATGAGTTAAAAAAGATATGGCAAATCTTGAGCTGTTTTTATTGGGTCCAATGCAAGTCAAGTTGGATGACGCCTTCATCGATGTCAAACCACGGAAGGCATTGGCGCTGCTCGTTTATCTGGCAGTCACCGCCGAACGTCATTCCCGGGATGCCCTCGCCACCCTCCTCTGGCCCGAATCAAGCCAACAGACCGCCCGCAAATATTTACGCAACCGCCTCTCGGAACTAAATCTGGCATTGGGTGCGGATTGGATTGAAGCTGACCGTGAGAGCGTTGCCTTGCGTGGTGGCTATTGGTTGGATGTAGCCGATTTCCAACATGTGTTGGCTGACAAAGACGAAAGCACCCAAACTTTAATGAAAGCGGCCGACCTGTACCGGGATGATTTTGTCATTGGCTTCACGTTGCCTGATAGTCCTGCATTTGACGAATGGCAGTTTTTCCAGGCCGAAGGTTTGCGCCAATCTCTTGCCACTGCCCTTGAAAAACTAATCCAAAAACTGAGTGAACAAAGAGAGTATGAGGAGGCTATCCCATACGGCCGTCGCTGGTTGGCCCTCGACCCCTTGCACGAACCCGCCCACCGACAGTTGATGCAGCATTATGCCCAACTGGGGCAGCAAGCGGCCGCCCTGCGCCAGTATGACCAGTGCCTCCAGACTCTAGAAAAGGAACTGGACATTTCCCCTTCCCAGGAGACAAGGGCACTGTACCAGAATATCCTGGCTGGAAAGTTTGAGCCGAGAAAACAACGGCCACAGCGGAGACATAACCTTCCGGTTCAAAACTCAACCTTTATCGGCCGTGAGGATGAAATGGCCGACATCAAACAACTGCTGTTCGAAGAACCGGGCTGCCGTTTATTGAATCTCGTCGGGCCTGGTGGTGTCGGGAAAACGCGGTTGGCGCTGGCGACGGCCGTGCAACTTCTGGGTGCCTTCCCGGACGACGCGTTTTTTGTCTCTCTAGCCCCGGTTAGCGAAACGGAGGACATCGTCCTTACAATGGCCAAAGCGCTCAATTTTACCTTTTACGGTGAGGAGGACCCAAAAACCCAGTTACTTGATTACCTGGCCCGTAAAGAGATGCTCCTTGTGGTGGACAACTTTGAACATCTTATGGCCGGCGCTTATTTGTTGTCTGAGATATTGAAACATGCCCCAGATGTGACCCTGCTGGTTACATCCCGCGAACGGCTTAATTTGCAGGAGGAATGGGGTTATGATGTCCAGGGATTGCCTTTCCCGGTGGCAATAGAAGCCGACCAGCCTGAAGAATCGCTTCTGGAAAAGTACAGCAGCCTGGAGCTATTTCTCCAGCGGGCGCGCCGGGCAAATGCCAGGTTCACGCCATCCGCTGGGGAAACGGCCGATATCATTCGCATCTGCCGGTATGTAGACGGCACGCCGCTGGGTATAGAACTGGCCGCGCCCTGGGTGAGAGCCATGAACTGCCGGGAAATCGCCGATGAGATTGAACGGAACCTGGATTTTCTGACTACCTCGCTTCGCAATATCCCCGAACGCCATCGGAGTTTGCGGGTTGTTTTTGAACAGACTTGGGAGCGATTATCGCTTGATGAGCGGACGGCCTTAAAACAGCTATCCATCTTTCGGGGCGGCTGCACCCGAGAATCGGCCGAACAAGTGACCGGGGCGACATTATCTGTACTGGCCTCCCTGGTGGACAAAGCGCTGTTGCATCGCAATAATCTGGATCGGTATGAACTGCACGAGCTAATCCGCCAGTTTGCTGAATCAAAATTGCAAGCGAATCCTGAAATGGCCGAAAAAACGCAGCAAAACCACCAGGACTACTTCGTTGAATTTCTTGAAAAAAGAACCGCCGGCGTCGAAGGGGCCAGGCAAAAAGAGACGATCGGCGAAATCAAAACCGAGATGGACAATGTTCGGCTCGCCTGGCGTCGAGCCGTTGCCAATAAGGATGTTAAGGCCATCGACCGCTCCGTGGAATGTTTATACGCTTTTTACATATATAGCAGCAGTCATTACGAGGGACAGGCTGCCTTTCAACAGGCCGTTTCCGCGTTAACGGTTGGGCTTGATTCAAATGCAGGTACGGTTACGCTCCAGAACCTTCAAATCCAGCAAGGGCAAGAAAATCTGGTTGGTTATCTTTTGGCCACTCAGACATATATGCTGGCCCGACTTTCTGGAAGCCAGGTTGTGCCAGAAGAGGTTATTGCCAGGCTTTTGAGGGAAAAACCGGGCAACAAACGGCGCGAGGCAGTTGCTTTATCTGCGCTTAGTATGGGGATTCGTTATCAAGGCCGGGTTATTGAATCTAGACCTTACGCAGAACGAGGTTTGTCGCTTGCTGTAGAAACAAACTCTGCCATCGGTCAATGGTGGAGTTTAACAGGCTTGGCTATTCCAGTATCTTTTAGCCACCCATTGAAAGCAAAAAAACTATTAGTGAAGGCATTAGAAGCGTGTCAGAAGAGTGGCGATCCATCTGCACAAGGGTTTTCCAATCAAAATCTAGGCCGGATCCTGGTTGAGTTAGGCGAATATCCCCAGGCGGCGCAATATATCGATAAATCTCTGCATATTTTTACCGACCTTGATAACCTTCAAGGTCTGGGATATTACTATGAAGACGTCGGCCGTCTCCACGTTGCGTTGGGGGATTACAAAAGGGCCATCCAAAATTTCCATCAATCTATAGAATACCTGGAAGAAACCCGCTCGACGCTTCATGTCAATCATTGCCAGGTCTGGCTGGGGAATGCCTACCGGCTGAATGGTGATTATCAAAAGTCTGAAGAGACGTCCCAGGCGATGTTAGCCGCCTTCAATGCGATTGAAGATGCTTACCATTCCGGCTATTGCCTCCTCTATCTTGGCTTGCTGGCCCGGGACCAGGGAGATATGGTGCGGGCTGAAAGGTTACTGAAAGAAGCCCTGGCTACCTGGGAACAGGCAGAACTGGATGCACGGTTAGCGGTGGCCGCTTGTTATTTGGGCCAATTGATGGTGGCATTGGGCGAGCGCCGCCACATGGAAGCGATTGACTTTTTTCAGCAAGGTCTTGAGGGGGCAGTTAAACACCAGATGGCCCCCCTGGCCCTGGACATCTTTGTTGGGGTGGTCCATCTTCTGGCAGATGCGGGTGAAATGAAGCGGGCTGTCGAACTGCTCGTCCTGGCGGAACAACAGGAGGCCAGTACATTCGAGACCAAAGAGCGGGCAAGGCACCTTTTGGCTGAATTGGCCGCGCAGCTACCGCCAGGAGAATTTGAGGCAGCCCAGGCTCTGGGACAACAAAAAGAGCTTTGGACTGCGCACACCCATGAATTATTGGTTGAGATGGCCAGGTGGGAATAATAGCGAACCGCAGTTCTAGCTATTGTTCCCTGAATCGAAGCTTTCCCTGGACATCGAAGTTAAGACCTTCAGGAAAGACGACTGGTCCAAGTCAGGGTCCCGGTGACGGCAGTTTCCAAAGCAGGATTTCATTTCGGCCATCTGTCCAACGAATTGTCCGGCTAAGGGTGGCACTATCATCGCCAGCCAGTCCAGCATCATCCTCTGGGCGTCCCAATTCGTGGACGCAATCTCTCTTGTGCCGCCACATGCTGACAATCCGGACAAGGGTACAAATAACATCGCCAGTCCAGTCAACGACGACCTTCATGAAGGCTCGACCTGGCATCGGTTAACATTAAGCAGCATGATTAAAATCTCCTTTCATTTTAGGATTTTGTTTAACCAATAATCTTTAATTAACCAAACTGAATTTCGGGTGGCACTTCGGCATTCATGAGAGAAGCCCCGCCATCGGCATAAATGACCTGGCCAGTTATCCAACCTGCATCTTCGGAGCAAAGTAGAGCGGCCGCTTTGCCAATATCGGCCGTGGTGCCCAGGCGACCCATCGGTGTCCAGCCAGCCCTGTGCCAGTTGCGAATCAGGTCTTGCAGTTCGGGCGGCAGGCTGTTTAAGACGCTGTCCTCAATCCAACTGGGGCTGATGGCGTTGACGGTGATGCCGCGTGGGGCCAGGGCCACGGCGAGGTAGCGTACTAACGATTCCACCGCTGCTTTAGCCGCCCCCATCCCAACCCAGGGCTGTAAGCTGCCGGTGACGCTGCCGGTGGCATAGGTGACAGCCAGGATACGGCCGTCGTCGGACATCAAGTGGGATGCCTCTTGCCCGGCGATGAGAAAGGCTTTGGCCTGGGAGTCAACGGCCGTGTCCCACTGCTCTAACGTAATTTCCATTGTGGGATAGAAAAAGGTGGGCAGTTCCGGCCGGGCGTTGCTGACAAAGATGTCCAGCGTCCCAAACTCCGCTTCAACCGTCCGAAACAGGTGGCAGACATCATCGGGCTGGGTGACATCAGCCTGGATGATGAACCCATCCGAACCGTTAGCAAGCACTTTGGCCAGTGTTTCATTGGCCGCAGCCTTATTCTGATAATAATGAACAGCTACACTGGCCCCCATCTCAGCCAGTTTGAGGGCAATCCCACGGCCGATGCCGCGCGAACTGCCGGTTACCAACGCGTTCTTTCCATTAAAAGACATAACAACCTCCTCAGGTTTTAGGGCCGGTTGGAAACCTCTTGGGTCCCAATTGCCCGGCCGGTTTCAATAAAAATCAGGCCGGTCTGGCCAGATGCCATTCGGTCACATGGGCCTCAATTGCTTCAAGTCCCATGCTCCCGGCCACGGAAAGCCGGTGATGACCGTCGAGAACAAAGTAAATATCGTCCACTTTGACCAGCTCCACCGGCGGCAGCGGCTTGTGCATATAGAAAGCCTTGGCCACACTCAGCCAGCGGGCTTTGTTGTGCTGCCTACTGGGGCGAAGGTAGGCATCGAAATCGTGCAAACGGCCGCTGCAGGTTCCCTTAATTTGTGACAACGGCACGCGTTGTAGGCGGGGTTGTCCCTTTTTCTGAACAAGTGAGCCTGGGTGTAAATAAAGAAGGGAAGCCTGATTCGGGCGAAACCATGACCTAATCCGCGTCCACACGGCCGCCCTGTAACTTTTCTCGAAAAGTTTTTCGGCCCATTTCGAGGCTTCTATCTCTTTTGGTGCATACCCAAACCCGGCTTGCACCTGCTGAATTTGTGAATTGACTGTGATTTCAACCATGATTTCCCTCGTAACAGAATAACTACCTGCGAACAATATGAAGCCATTCTAAACAAGCAGCACTCTAGAAACGCCCTAAAAAGCGCCCTAACATAATTACTTTTTGAATTTAGGAGATTTTGAGCTATGAAAATTTAAAAAGAGAAGTTATTTGTCACAATGTAGACAGAAGGGATACATAAAATTGCTGCCGGGAACTTCATTATGATTATACTTGCCCCCACTTCTTGGAAAACTTATTGCGGAAGCGAATCCTTTGCTAATCTTGTTAGTGATAGGGCAAATGAAAGGGTAAAAATGGGCGCGGGTGGACTCGAACTGCTGACTTCACGGACGTGAACCGTTCAAACAGGAAAACGCGAAAATCGCATTTCTAATGTCGTTTTTCTAGAGGCAGAATCTTTAAGGTTAAGCGTTTTTTCCAAGAACCGTCAGGGCTGATCTGCAGCGCTATTGTAAATCAGCCTTCCAAGGCTACATTGAAAAATCCTATCGATGTTCTACAGCCACAAAGCCAGGCGTCAATTCCGGAATAGAAGCTTATCTCAGCACTGAGTTTCGGGCCTATGATTTCCGGATATGACTTAGGAAAAGTGTCATTGTTGATACGCCATCTGGACCAGGTTGAAACCATTAGGATTGATGGATTATTGCTGAAAAGTTAATCTAGAAGATCTCGCTATGGAAATATAAAGCCCAATTTCGGTGAAGCGAATTTACTTTGAGAAAACGGCCGAAATTTGTGTGTTAAGTGAAGGTCTTTCCAATGCTTCTAACCAATTCCAGCAGTGCTTCACCCATTTGCCAGGGATCACTCTCACGGCCCTGCTTTTGCGCTTCCTGAACAATATCTGAAGGCAGTTTTGCCGTGCCCGTTCTAACTAACTCTCCTACCACTTCATCAAACCAGACTGAATTGGCGATCATAGGATGATTGGTGGCGAAGGCGTAGGCGGCTATGGCTTCTTTGGGGTGGTCATTATCAGCCAAGAGAACGGCCGTCATCGGGGCGCACAACATGATCCCCAGCGGTCCCAATTGGCCGCCTTCCATCTGGATAGTCAACCCTTTTTCCAGGTACTGTAAAAGGTGCCTCCGATCTCCGAGCCCACGGGCAGCAAGAGCCAGTAGTCCATAGCCGATACCGGCGTACGCCTCTAAGCCACAAGCCTCAAAAGCAGCAATGCTCTGGCGGATCAAAATAAGGGCCTGGTCGTACTCTTTATGAGCCAGTGCGGTATAGGCCAGCCAGTGATTGGCGCGGGCTTCATTGGCCGTAAAGGTTGTCGCCCCAGCCGTGGCCATATAGCGGTAGCAGTAATCGACCACCTCATCATATTCGCCCAACATAGCCAGGACATTGCCTAGTATTATGGCCGGTGGGCGCAGGCCCAGTTCCTCAAAATGCGCTTCCGCCTGGGTTAAGCTTTCTTTTGACTGTTCATACTGTCCGGCCCATGCCATGAGAACACCCAGGTTCCAATGCGCTTCGGCCACATTGGCTCTATCTCTTATCATGCTGCAAGTAATAAAGCATTCCTGGGCATACAGGCGGGTATCGGCCGTTATATTATAGGAGGCCGCCCGTATGCCGAGCATGGTCAATGCATCAGCTAAGCCGCGCCTGTCCCCACACTGCCGTTTTAAGGCCAGGCTATTTTCCCATGTGTGTTTGGCGTGATCATAGCCTTGCAAGCGTAGATGGGCGGAGCTGAGATAATGGAGAGCCTCGGACTGGCCCCAGATGTCATCAAGCTCCTTCCAAATGGCCAGGCTTTCTTCAAATAGCTTGGTGGCGCGAGCTAAGTCAACAATGAGCATTTGAGCGCCTAACCGCAAAGTGACAAACGCCTGCTCACGGCGCACATCTTCTCCCGCACTAGCCAGCCTGAGCAGCTCTTGCCGGCAACTATCCAGCACTTGACGACTGTGATCTGAGGCCAGGAATTCACTGCCGATGGTGGCATGGACATAAGGGGCTGCTTGCATTGTTCTCAACTTGGCCAGAATGCGTCGGGACTGTAGCGAGATTTCGCCGACAGTGGTGGACAGGTCCAAGTATTCTATGGCAACCTGGCAGAAATTGACTAATTCATCGGGCTGAAAACGGTAGCGACAATAGAGAGCCAGAGCGTCCAGCGCTCCGACAATGAGATCGACATGTGCATTTTCAGAGACCGTTCTCCACATCCTGCGTATATTGCCCAGTTCAGCGTCGATAGCCAGCAAAGCCTCATCTTGAGCGGGACCTTTGAGATCATCTTCGGCAGAGACGAGCAGTTGGCAATAATAGGTGGCGTGCCGTGCGCGCCAGTCCGCTTCTTCCTTTTCATCGATCGCCAGTTTTGTCGCTGCAAATTGGCGCAACAGTTCGTGCATCCGATAGCGGTCCGGTTGTCGCTCATAATGAAGAAGCGACTTTGAAACTAGCCGCGAAAGGGCAAGAGAAGAATGTCCGCCTATGCGATGAGCTGCGTGCGACGTGAAGCCACCTTGAAAAACGGCGAGCCCGCGAAAGTCTTGTCGCTCTTGATCACTCAACTGCTGCCAAGAGGATTCAAACACAGACCACATGCTGGCGTGGCGATCCGTGATGTTGGGATCGACCTTTTGCAGAATATCGAGGCTGTTCTCTAGCTGTTCGGCTATGCGTCTTAAGGCAGTAGAACTAGTCCAACCGGCGGCCAGTTCCAGGGCCAAGGGCATGCCTTCGACCAGGTGGCAGATGTGGACCAGGGGATCAAGATCGGAGGCAAGAAGTTCGAAATCAGGTTGCTTGCGGCGAGCACTCTGTAAAAACACCTTTGGCGCATCAGCCTCCATTATTCCCAGCTTGGTTCTCGATAGAGGCAATGTCAATCCGCCGATGGGAAAGCGTTGTTCTTCACGCTGATTGAGTGCAGTACGGGATGTGACCAGGATCTTCAGCCAGGGAGCATGGAAGAGCATCTCCGACAGAAGCGCCTTGCCGTCGAGAAGATGTTCAAAACTATCCAGGATCAATAGCTGATTTTTGTCTTGCAGGTAGCCAAATAACTTTTCTTTAGATGAACTATCCCGGCTCATGGAAAGTTCCAGCATTGCAACCAGGGCGGGGGCAAGTTGCCGGCCTGAATCTAGAGCCGTGAGGGGAAGGAAGGTGAGACCGTGGGCAAAACGGTCTGTTTGTCTGCGTGCGGCTGCCAGAGCTAAACGGGTTTTGCCGATACCTCCGGGGCCGATGATATTGATCAGCCGTATTTCGGGATCGGCGATCAGTTTGTCCAAGGCTACTAACTCTTCTTCGCGGCCGATGAACTTTGTGTCGTCCACGGGTAAAGCGGCGTATCTCCTCAGTTTCTGGTCGGCAGGCTTCAACTCCCCGGCACGAATCGCCTGAAATAGCGTTGTTGTTTCTCTGGAGGGATCCAGACCTAATTCTTCTTTTAGAATCTGGCGGCAAAGGTCGTACTGTTTCAAAGCTGCACTTTGCTGTCCGCTCAAGGCGAGGACGTACATGAGTTGCCGATGTCCTTCCTCGCGCCAGGGCTCCAGTTCCAGCAGGCGATGGGTATGGATCACTCCTGCAGAATATCGGCCATCGGCAGTGTAGGTCTCGGCCAAGGTTTGTAGTGCATTCACAGCCGACTGGTGCAGATGCGCGCGCATCCCATCCAGCCATTCATCGAAAACGGCCGCGCGGCGCACATAGAAACCGGACAAGAACTCACCCTCGAAAAGCCCCACAGCCTCCTCTAGTCTGGCGCTTATCTCTGTGGGAAGTGTTGTTCGCACGGTGGATTGTCTGAGCGCTTGTTGGGCTTGATCGATGTGATCCTGGAATATGGCTGCATCACTTACACAACACTCGTGATTGCTGACAGAAGCGATCCTATTATGCTCAATGGTCAGATGCTGGGGTAGGATAGCCTTCAGATCACATAAAGTGTCGCGTAAATTGGCCCGTGCACGGTGTTCAGGGAAGTCACTCCATAAAAGACCGGCCAGAACATCACGGGAATGTGGGCATCCGGTAGTGATCAGATAAACCAACAACCCTTGTGCTTTGGCAGACAACTCTGCGGATAGCAGGCGGTTGCCCAGGCTGAGTTGACACCCACCCAGTAGTTTCAACCGCAAGACTTCCAAATTGCAAATTCTCTCTTTGATTGGACCAATCTCACTTAATTTCGACGCTTTGTCGACGCCTATAATTCATAATCAGTATACAACAAATTGCCTGGAATTTTCAGAGACCAAAGTCCGTGTTGGGTAAGTCAGATGTTTGCTATTGGTGATTGAAAGAAAAAACAGTTCTCGTCCTTTTTGTGACAATCCGAAGGTAGCCTTAGGAGGTAGACATGTCTAGGATACAAATCAACGGTGCGAATTTCTATTTTGAGGAACATGGCCAGGGACCGGAGACGATTCTGTTCATACACAGCTTCATGATGAATTGCAACATGTATGACCAGCAAGTAGAGGCCTTGAAGGATCGCAATCGTGTCATCATCTATGACCTGCGCGGTCATGGTCGGAGCGAAGTGACCCCTGGTGGGTACAACATTTATGAGCAGGTAGAAGATGCAGTTGGGTTAATTCAACAACTGGAGCTGGCACCCTGCCATGTAGTTGGGATGTCCATCGGTGGGCACATCACCATGCGTCTGGTGAAGAAATACCCACAACTAGTCCGATCGCAGATCTTAATCAGTACATCTGCCGCTGCAGAAGACCCGGCGGATGCACGACAGTTCAAGTTGTTGGGATTTATCCACAATCGCATCAGCCGATCCTTTGCAATAAAGCAAGTAAAGCCAATTCTGTTCGGCGAAAAATTCCTCAATGATCCCAAGGCCGCGGAGACTTGCAGCTATTGGCATGGGCAGTTTATGCGCAACGATAAACATAGTTTTGCCAAAACATTAGATGGCATCTTGGCGCGCGATAACCTGCTGAAGGAATTTGGGAGAATCGAAATACCAACACTTATCATAGCTGGGGAAGCGGATGCCGCTTGCGATCCGGTGCAATCGGAGCGTATGCACACGAAATTGCCCAACTCGCAATTGGTGAAGATTCCTGATGTGGGCCATACTCCGCCGGTTGAAGCGCCGGAGATTGTCAATTCCGCCATTTCGGAATTCCTGGTCTCGCTGCCATCACTTTCTAAAAAGGAGGAGGTGCCAAGTTGAATTCTTCCAGAAGTCTACAATGTTCATAACGATTATTGTTGGGTCTATTGCTGTTAGAGAGAGCGGGCACATTGGCCTACCCGGCTGAAATATCAGTTTGCTGCGCGCCCTGCAAAGGAGTTACCGATGAAACACCGAATCTTGTTCTTTATCCTGATCGTGGTCTTGATTTCCCTGCCCATGGCAGCGGCCGCTAGAGACGTTTACCCGGAAGTCATTCCGCTGGAAAACGGCTTCGCACCAGAAGGCATCGCCGAAGGCACCGGCAATAACTTCTACTATGGCACGCTTAACGGCGGGGCGATCTTCCGTGGAAATTATCGTACAGGCGAATATGAACCACTTGTCGGCCCAGATCCGAACCGTATTGCTGTGGGCATGTCTTTTGACCAGCGCACCGGCTTGTTATATGTTGCCGGCGGCTTCGGCGGTACGGCCTACGTCTTCGATGGCGGCGATGGTGCAGAAGTGGCCACCATCCAGCTTGCCGAACCCTTCGCCAGTTGGATCAACGATGCTTTTGTCATCGGGGACGCGGTCTACTTTACAGACTCGTTCCTGGCTAACATCTATCGCCTGTCATTGGACGCCAAAGGTTGGCTACCTGATCCGCCGCAGATGGAGGTCATTCCCCTTAGCGGCGATTTCGAGCTTGTGCCCCAGCCTCCTCCACCAGATTTCGTCATCAATGCCAATGGCATCGTGGCCACGCCAGACGGCCGATGG
Organism: Chloroflexota bacterium; assembly: GCA_009937635.1. GTDB lineage: Bacteria > Chloroflexota > Anaerolineae > Promineifilales > Promineifilaceae > JAACFF01. Next base: position 2,666 of record JAACFF010000126.1, on the reverse strand, counting down.
CTGTTGATCGTTAGTAGCGCTTTGGGCACAATTTATCGTGTCGACCCCCAGACCGGTTACGCGAAAGCGATTGATTTGGGCGTTGCCGATGCAGCGTTCGGCGACGGTTTGGTCTTACGCGGTCACACCCTGTATGTGGTCCAGAACTTCCTTAACCAAATCCGTGTCATAGAGCTCGATGCAGACTTTGCTTCAGGGACCTACGTGGAGGACTTGACCAGCGACTATTTCCGTGTTCCGGCCACGGCCGCCATTTTCGGCAACGCCCTCTACGCGGTCAACGCACGCTTCGATGAGATCGATCCTTTCAACGTGCCGCCAGATGCCGATTTTGAGGCGGTGAGAGTCGAGATCAACAGATAAACTAGCGGATGCGGAATGGGGTAGAACAGGCGATGATGCCATTCACCACCTGTCTACCCCTTCCGCCGGTCACCTGGGGATTGAGGACCAGATGTGAACTGCGCTGCGAGCGCCGCGTTGGGATTGTCACCCCAGGTCTACCAGGTCACGCCGTTAAGAGTGTGCCGCACTGCAGGTGCTCTAAGAGATGCACGACCGCCTGGGCCCGGTCAGCCATTTCCCCCAATTGGTTTAGGTTATAAACCGCCGCATGATGGCCATCACCTCTTCCGGCTGCTCCATCGGCGCGTTGTGCCCGGCCCGCTCGATCAGGGCCAGTTCCGCGTTGGGCAGCCGGTCGGCCAAGATGGCTTGGTGCTCCGGCGGGAATTGAAAATCGTCCCGGCCGGCCAACACCAAGGTTGGCGTCTCGATCTCGGTCAGCCGCTCCATCACTGTCCAGCCGGCCAGCAACTTGCCGAAGCCAAAGATCTGCGCCTCTGGCTGCATCTTCACTTTGAACCCGGCCGGCACTTCACGGATCAGCGCCAACCGGCTGGAGCGATAGTAGTAGGCTCTTGCAAACTTCATCGCGACCCGGAAGACCTCGTCGGAAGCCAGCTGGCCGTTGAAGAAGCGGCGCGCCGCCTCTACCGCTGCCGGGCTGTAGCCTCGTTTGGCCAGCAACTCCGGCGCATTCTCGCGCACCCAGCGCGTATCGCCGCAGGTGTCCATTAGCAGCAGGTGCGAAAGGCTATCCGGATAGCGCAGCGCGTACTCCAAGGTCACCATGCCGCCAAAGGAATGACCCAACACGGCCCACTTCTCAAAACCAAGCCTTTTTCGTATCGCCTCGGCGTCGGCCGTCAGATTATCCCAGGTCATACTCGACACTGGGATGCCATCCGATCGACCATTGCAGCGGTGGTCAAGATAGATCAGCGTAAAGCGATCCGCGCACGGCAAGAGTGGCAACAGGGACGTATGGTCCATGCCCGGGCCACCATGCATGAGTAACAACGGATAGCCGTGTCCGATGACCTTGACGAATAGGGACACATCTCGAATCTGGATTCGGCCGTTAATTGAAGGTGATTGGTCCATATGTCACTCACTCTTTCGTATCAGAGCCTATGAGACAAAAGGGATGAGGATTAAGAGAGACTTTCGCCATCCGATGCAATGTCTGCCATATAGGCTTACATTCCTAGTACCTCAACTTTCTAATTTTGAGGGGTAATACTCTTTGAAAACACGGCGAGCATCGTCAACGGTAAAGGACCAATGAATTTTGCGACAAGCATCATTGCTATGCATTTCCCAAGACATCAACTCAGCCTGTAATGTCCATTCATCGGCTATGCGCCGACGAAGACATTGGTGGCGCATAATGCCGATCTCAATTTCAGCCATGTTGAGCCAAGAACCATGTGGTGGCGTGTAATGAAAACCCGAATATCTCTATCAAAACAACATAACGATGAGTGTTAAGGTTATCCATCACCACATCAATGCAATCCGCATCAGGATACAAAACATCAACCAAATAGCGCATCGCGTAAGCGAAATCCTGTTTTTTCCGCCGGCGCGTTATCAATATCGCCCGTTTGCCTGCTTTAGGCTCTACAATAACAAACAAGTTCCGCGTTCCATTACGCTTGTATTCAGAATCCTGCTTGGCTGGTATACCCTGCTGCACAAGAATGGGGTCACGAGTATGTCCCAACAATTGATAGCTGGCTTCATCGAAACAGACCATAGGACGTTTTTGATTGTATTCTTGTCGATACAAGGCCAGAATCTCCTCCATTCGTTTGATGAAAAGGGACGTAATCGTAGCAATGCACCAGCTTTTTATCAGCCATGGTTTCAGTTTGTTTTTTTTAAGGTTAAGCGTACTTTGTCTCGACTAATTGACATTACAATCCCATCAGCGATCACTCTTTCTGTGAGCAACTCTATTGTCCACCGGGCATATCCTTCAGGCGGGTCACTACAAGCTAACGCTATCAGGTATGCTTCCTGCTCATCTGTTAACTTCGGTTCAGGTGGTGGGTATGGATTGCCGTTCAAGGCCATCTCCATTCCTTCATTCCAGAAACGTTGCCGTGTCCGGCGCACAGTTTCTTCATCGATGTACAATAAGTCAGCAATTTCCTTGTCCGTTTTCCCTTCGTTGCTTTTGAGGAGAATATGGGCGCGGCTAATCACTTTTGCTTTATTGCTGCCGACTCGCACTATTTTTCGTAGATATTTTCTTTGTTTAGGAGTGAGGTCAACATGATAGATCTTTTCCATTCTTATAGAGTACCTCATCCCGCATT
>JAACFF010000507.1 GCA_009937635.1 Chloroflexota bacterium | reverse complement strand
GACTTCGCCAACAGTTTTCATGAGCGGGGGCCCACCACAAAGAGATGAAAATAGAATCTATTTCCTAGGGAGTATCATGTTGCATAGTACCACCCCTCCAACTCATCCGGTCGTTCAAGATTTTGGTCAATAAAAGCACGCGGGTCTTCGAGAGGTTCCACACATGGGTGAATACGCTGCAAAGAGGGATTTGGCCACGTATATCTGATTCAATATGTTCGGCCAAATCATGTGCCTCTTGATTGGTCCATTGTCCGGGAACCAGGATATGAACGCTGACAACGCGCCGTGAGCCAGACTGCCGGGTTCGTAAGGCGTGCCACTTAAGTTCTCCCTGGCAATGTTCATCTAAAACATATTCAATGAGGCTACGCTCTTCGCGAGTAATCGTGGAGTCCATTAACCCGTGTACTGTCCGGCGTGCAAGTTGAACGCCTTCCCAGCCAATTTTTACTCCGACAAGAATGGCGATGATCGGGTCCATCCAGGCCAGCCCTGTCAGTCCGGCGACTGCCACGCCCAATACTACACCAACCGAAGTCCAGACGTCAGACATGAGATGCTTGCCATCCGCCTCCAGGGTAATGGATTCGTGCTGTTTACCTGTACGAATGAGAAGCTGACCGACAAAGAGATTGATACCTGAGGCAATGAGGGCCAAAATCAGACTTAGGCCAATTTGTTCCAGTGGTTGTGGATTTAGAAGGCGTTGAATGGCGGTGAATAAAATGGCCAGTGCGGCGATGATGATCAGGACACCCTCGATGCCGCTGGAAAAGTATTCGGCTTTATCATGCCCGTATTGGTGGCTCTCATCCGGGGGTTGCTCCACGATTTTGAGAGTAATGAGCACTACGAACGCCGCGGCGAGATTGATGATGCCTTCCAGCGCATCGGAAAGCAACCCAACAGATCCCGTGGCCAAATACGAAGTGAATTTAATGCCGATCGTAATGAGGGCTGCCCCAATGGATAGCTAGGCGTATTTGGTTAAGGACGGTCTCATTGTTTCTTGCTCCAGGTCTAGCGGCCAAGTAGGATAGCCCGGCTGGCGCGCAACTTGGGCTTATCTACAATATGAAATCCGGTGTTTTCTGTCAGCAAAACTGTTTGGTTGAAGAGTTTGCCCGATACGTGGATGAGCGGTTCTGCGATCAGAAATTGCCCGCCGGGAACGAGGAGTCTGTGAATTTTCTGCAGAAACAGGTCTGGCCGGCGGACTTCGTGCAACATCCAGAAGGCCAGCGCAAATTGAAAAGGCTCATTTACACCAATATCATCTGGTGTGCTCCGACATAATTGGATGCGCTCGAACATACCCGCGTTCTCGGCCCGTTTTTGTAATCCAGCCAGCATTTGCTCCTGTAGGTCAGCGGCGATCACCTTTCCGTCCTTGCCTACCAGTTCCGCCAGACCCAGCGAGAAGAAACCCATTCCGCAGCCTACATCGAGAACTGTGTCACCGGGTTTGACATAAGGCCGCAAAATTTTCTGCGGGTCATGGACCAACCTGCGCAGGGGATTGTCAAAAGTGAATAGTAACCACCAAGGGCAGGTGTGGCCGCCGGTTTTAGTGGTAGATATTTCCTGTTTCATATATGTCTCCAAGCCTCTTTATTAACAAAGCAGTTAGTTGCCATCCCATTTAATATCGTGTAAAATAATAGTTGTACACATTATAACTAATAGTAATTATAAAAACAACTATATTAAGGGTAGCTATGGATTTACAGAAACAACTCATGAAGATCGGCTTCACCGAATATGAGGCGAAAGTGTACCTGGCGATGCTCAGCCAATATCCGGCAACAGGGTATCAATTGAGTAAAGAATCTGGCGTGCCGCGATCAATGGTGTACGAAGCCTTGAAGCGGTTGCATGCCAAGGGGGCAGCGCTGGAAACAGTAGAGGGAAGGTCAACGCTGTATCGACCTTTGCCGCCAGAAGCACTGCTTACAAAGCATTCTGAAGATATCAATCGTTTGATCGAAGACCTGCGTTCGGAGCTAAGTACACTTTACGAAAGCAAGATTGACAATCGGGTGTGGACGATTCAGGGGGAAACGGCCGTGGTTACCTATGCCGCGCAGTTGATCAACCAGGCTAAAGATGAACTTTTTCTAGTTCTTACTGATGATGTTCTGGTAGATCTGGAAGCTGAAATATCGGCCGCCCATTCTCGGAGTGTAGATATCAATACGCTTCTGACCGGGGAGGGGCAAATAGAGATTGGGCGCGTGGCCTACCATCCACCGCTTGAGAGTGAACTGCAGGATTTAACGAATACGATCGTAGTTGTAGCAGACAACGGCGAAACGCTGATAGGCAGTACGGAACTGCGGGAGAAAAAAATGGCCACGGTGACTCGAAACTCCGATCTTGTCATGATTACGCGCCAATTCGTATGGATGGAGATGTTTACGCAGCGTATCTATTCTAGACTAGACGCAGAGTTGCTGGCTCGCCTTGACCCGGAGGATAGGCGGGTATTTGAAAGCCTCAACGTTGGTTCAGACGATTAGGAGCTTGAAATAGGAAAGCTGGAAATGGACAAGTCCGAGTTGGTTGATCCAGCATTGAGCGGTGTGGCTGAAACGCTGCTCATTCCGCACTACAACCGGGCGATGGAAACGCGGACTGATTCTCGCGTGATTCGGAGGATGGTATGATGTCGAAGAAGGTAGTTGGTCAAAAGGCGGTTCAAACAAATTCCCCTCGTCAGTGGACCGGTTTGATTGTGGTATATCTCTCCATTCCCCTGGCTCTATTCGTGTGCGCAGGGGATATCGGGTGGTGGCAGGCATGGGTCTATTCTCTGCTATTTGTTGCTGCTGGTCTGGGAGGGCGTTTTTTTGCGGAACGGCGGCATCCGGGATTGTTGGCGGAACGGCAAAATATTGACAATATCCAAACAGTGAAAGCATGGGATAAAGTTCTTGCCCCGTTGATGGCGTTGAGTCTAAGCCTCCCTCTAGTCGTTGTGGCCGGGCTGGACCATCGCTTTGGTTGGTCACCTGCATTGCCGCTGTGGCTCATCCTGCTCGGCTTCTTCTTAATCGCGTTCGGATACGCTTTTGCGGTGTGGGCCATAGTGGAGAACCGTTACTTTTCTAGCGTGGTGCGTATTCAAACAGATCGAGGGCATGTGGTTTGTGACAGCGGTCCATATCGAATCGTTCGCCATCCAGGCTATGCCGGAAATATTCTGCCACTGCTAGGAATTGTGCTGGCATTAAGCTCCTTGTGGACACTCATTCCGGCAGCAGTGGCGTTGGTCATAGCGGTGATCAGAACCGCGCTGGAAGACCGGACGCTGCAGGAAGAGCTGCCAGGGTATAAGGAATATGCGCGGCGCGTGCGTTATCGTTTGTTACCGGGGATTTACTAGGAGACCTGTGATGATGTGAGATAATGTTCTGGTCGATGCCATAAAAAAGGATGTGCCCAACACGGCGCTTCACCTTGTGACGGAGCGCGATGCGAGTGATGTTATCGTTATCCTGCTCGAAGGCGGTGCGCAGGTAGACGCGCAAAATGTCCTCGGCGAAACGACCCCCGTAGTCAGGTAAGAAGGAGACGTTGCCGCCTCCCCCTCCCCTCAGAACCGCCAATACACCTTTCGATGTAAGCGGCTCAAGAATCTCGAGGGCCTGTTTCCAGACCCGCTTGTATGTTGCCTCCCAAACTTTACGATATTCACACAGACCCAGGTAGTGCCGCAGAGAATGATACTGTTGGCGAAGTCTTTTGAGAAGGTTTCTGTGCGAGAAAAAGTATAATCAGCCAGAAATCTAACCAACGAGGTGACGGCGATGCTCATA
>JAACFF010000125.1 GCA_009937635.1 Chloroflexota bacterium | reverse complement strand
GCCCGTTTGAATAAAGAGGACGAAGAGTGGATGGTTAACGGCCGTTGGGGGGTAATCCAGTTTGTGCAATAGCATATCTGACATATCCTTGATTGGAGGCAATAAGAAATCATCTCTTAATGCTTCTTGATTACGAGAACTCATGACAAGCCTGAAAAAACTATTTTTGCTTGACGAAGACATTGCCTTCCTCAACCACGGCTCCTTCGGCGCTACCCCACGCCCTGTATTCGAAGATTACCAGATCTGGCAACGCCGTCTGGAACGCCAGCCCGTGCAATTCCTGATCAACGAACTGCCCGATCATCTGGCAGTTGCCCGCAATGCCCTGGCCGAATATGTCAACGTTGAGGCAGATGACCTCGTCTACATTCCCAATGCCACCTTTGGCTTAAACGTCATAGCCCGTTCCTTAAATCTAAAGCCCGGAGATGAAGTATTAACAACCGATCATGAATATGGCGCTTGCAACAACGTTTGGACCTTCCTCAGTCAAAAGCGTGGCTTTCATTACGTCCAGTGCCCCATACCCGTACCCTTTGCGACGCAGGGAGAGATCGTCGACCAATTTTGGCAGGCTGTAACCCCCCGTACCAAAATCATCTTCGTCAGCCATATCACCTCACCAACGGCCGTGCGCTTCCCCGTGGCAGAAATCTGTGCCCGCGCCAGGGCAGCCGGCATCCTGACCATCGTCGATGGCGCCCACACGGTAGGTCAAATCCCCCTCGATTTGTCAGCCCTGGACGCTGACTTCTACATGAGTAATGGACACAAATGGCTTTGCAGTCCCAAGGGTTCCGCCTTCCTTCATACCAGGCGAGAGAGGCAGCATCTCATAGAGCCGTTGGTCGTCGGCTGGGGATGGAGCCCAGACCGTAACTTCACTTTTGGTTCCGATTATCTTGATTACTTACAGTGGCTGGGCACCAACGACCTTTCAGCCTATCTGGCCGTGCCTGCCGCTATTCAATTCCAAGAAGCGCACAACTGGACGGCTTTACGCCAACAATGCCATGATCTGCTATGCCAGGCCGTTGACCGTATCTGCGAGCTAAGCGGATTGCCAGCGCTCTATGAAAATACCGACACCTTTCACCAAATGGCCATAGCTCCCTTGCCTCAGGTTAAAGACCTGCCCGCCTTAAAATCACAGCTATACGATGACTACCGGGTGGAGGTTCCTCTCGTCGATTGGAACGGCCGGCACTTCATCCGCATTTCCGTACAAGCCTACAATGCCCAGGCTGACATAGACGCTCTCCTTTCAGCCCTAGAACAATTGCTGCCCTTGCACAGTAACGAACCATAAATTACTTACACAGCTCGAAACCCCAAAATTCGATAACTAGAACATGCCTTAAATGAATAGGTTTGACCCACCCGTCATAAATCCACCAAATGAAAATAATTTGCAAAATCTGCGCAATCTTTGATTCTATAATCAGAGTTTCAGCGGGGCAATGCTCTGGGCCAGCAAGTTTGTCACACCTCCTTCTTGCTGTACAATCCCCGCAACCATGAGCAGGCGGGCTGACCGCACAATATTCCGGAAACGGCCGTATACCTTGGGCCGCACAATTACATTAATCATCCCATCCTCATCCTCAAGCGTCAGAAAATGAAACCCTTTGGCCGTCGGCGGCGCCTGGTGCACCACCAGCAAACCTGCTGCGCTCGTCCGTTGTCCATTGCCAACGATTCCCAACTCCCTGCTTCCCAAAATCCCCCTTTCCGCCATATGTGCCCGGTACAAAGACATCACGTGATCTCCTGGCGACAGCCCCATAATTTCCTGTTCCGCAAGCATCGATTCGGCGATAGTTTGCTCCGGCAGCTCTACCTCCTCAGGCGTAAAGACGAGATCCAATCCCGCTTCCTCGAATTGCAAGGTGCCCAGTTCCCAAAGCAGTTGCCGTCTTGGCAACCCCCATTCATCCATTCCCCCGGCCATCACCAGGTTTTCAATCCCTGATCGGCCGATTCGCGTGCGCCGGCCGAAATCCAATAAGGAGTCGAAACGACCCTCACTCCGCGCTTCGATGATGCGGGTGATATCATCCTCCTTCAAATTCTTCACGTAACTTAACCCCAGCCGGATCCCCTTCTCTTCGATGCTGCATTTTTCCTGGCTCATATGAATATTCACCGGCAAGACGCCCATGCCCTGCCGCCGGATCTCATTCACCAATACGGCCGCGTTCCAGAACCCCATAGGTTGGTTGTTTAGCAGTGCCGTATAAAACGCGACCGTATGATATTTTTTCAACCAGGCCGACTGGTAAACCAGCACCGAAAATGCCGCGGCATGGCTTTTGGCGAAGGAATAACCGCCGAAAGCCAGCAGTTGGTTAAAAACCAACTCCGCAATATCTCCGGGCACGCCTTGCTCCTTTGCCCCATTGAGAAAAGTGTGGCGAAAGCGTTCGATCTCCTCTGTCGCCCGTTTCGCCCCCAGGGCCCGACGTAGCTGCTCCCCCTCTCCAGCCGTGAAGCCGGCCAGATCGCGAGCCACCTTTAGCACCTGCTCCTGGAACAAGATCACCCCTAGCGTTTCAGCCAGAGCTGGTTCCAACAACGGGTGCAGATAAGTGACCGGTTCCAAACCCTGCCGGCGGCGCAAGAATGGATGGACCATATTTCCTTGGATAGGGCCGGGACGGATTAGCGAAATACCCACAACCAGGTCGCCAAACGCCTTCGGTTTCAACCGCGGCAGCATCTGCGCCTGAGCCCGCGATTCCACCTGGAACACGCCAATCGTATCCGCTTCCCCGATCATGTCGTAGACGGCCGAATCGTCAAACGACAATGTTTCCAAGACCGGCGTTTCCCCCGTGCTTTCAGCCGCCAGCGATACCGCATCGCCAATTGCCGACAACATGCGCAAACCCAGGATGTCGATCTTCACCAGCCCTACATCCTCCAATGCTTCTTTGTCCCATTGCACGACGACGCGATCCGGCATTGTGGCCGGTTCGGTAGGAACCCGCCCCATCAAGGGCGCGCCGGTGATGATCATGCCTCCGGAGTGAATCCCCAGGTGCCGTGGAAATCCCTCAATCTGCTCGCTCAGATTCAAGAGCAAAGCGAGCGGCGCCCGATCCCCTTGTTCAGCAGTTGCGATCACTTGTTGGTCGTCTAAAGCGCGTACGGCCGAGGCAATCACATCCGGCGCCAGACCCAGGGCTTTGCCGATATCACGAATAGCGCTCCTTGTGCGAAAAGTGACAAAGGTACAGGCCATGGCCGTATGATCGCTGCCGTACTTGTCATAGATGTACTGAATCACTTCTTCGCGCCGCTGGGCATCAAAATCAATATCAATGTCAGGAACGACTTGCCGTTCACTCGACAAAAACCGCTCAAAAACGAGATCGTGGCTAATGGGATCAATGGGGCTGATATGGAGCAAATAGGCTACCAGGGAATTAGCGGCCGACCCCCGTCCCTGGCAGCGAATCCCTTCCTGCCGCGCGAAACGCACGATATCCCACACGACTAGAAAGTAGTTGGCCAGGCCAGCCCCTTCGATCACACGCAGTTCATGATTCAGTTGCCGGACGACCTGAGCCGGCGCATGCTTATAACGATGCGGAATTCCTTCTTGGCACAATCGACGTAAGTAAGCGCTGCTGCTCATCCCGTGCGGGGTAGAGAAGTGGGGCAGATCCTGTAATCCGTAGTCCAACTCAAAGCGACAACGTTCGGCGATCTCTAGGGTATTAGCTACTGCTTGGGGGTGATCGGGGAACAGCTCGGCCATTTGCGCTGCCGATTTAAGATAATATTCAGAATTTAACCGCCGCAAGTGGGTAGATGCATCCAACGTTGTGAGATGGCCAATGCAAACCAATACATCCTGTAACCTATGGCCATCCGCTGTGGCATAGTGGACATTATTACTCGCTACACAGCTTACTCCCAGATAGTCAGCCAGAGCAGCCAGGCGCGGGATTAAGTACTCCTCACCCGGTAGAAAGTGGCGTTGAAGCTCGATCCAGAATTGATCGCGGCCGAATAAGTCTAGATAACGGCGCACTATCTCGACGGCCGTTTTTCGGCCATCCCCATGGAGTAAAGCGCTGGCGATTTCCCCCTGGCGGCAGCCGGACAGCGCGATCAAACCATCCGTACAGCCCACCAATTCAGAATAAAGTAGGGCGGCTTGGCCTTTGGGTGCCGCGTGTCGTGCTCTGCTGATTAAATAGCAGAGATTGTGCCAACCGGTTTGATTTTCCACCAGCAAGGTTAAATGAAACTTGTCATCCGGATGTCGATCATGGTCAATGGTCAATTCCGCACCCAAAATGGGCTGAATGCCATATCGCCTGGCAAGGCGAATAAAGCGCACAACACCATAAACCGCATCATGATCCGTTAAAGCCAGCGCTGGCATACCCAACTCTGCTGCGCGAGCAACCAAATCTTCAACAGAACTGGCTCCGTCGAGCAGGCTGAAGTTGGAATGGCAATGTAATTCGATATAGGCGGGTGCGTCCAATGGGTTCCTCTGACATCTTAAAACCTGAGTAGGGGCGAGACGGTTGGGAATGACCTTGGCATAGCGTTAGATTGTTGGTACCAATCGTCTTGCCCGGATGCCTCAATCATACAGACGCTGCACATACCAATTGTCCTCATGCAAATCATGGTAAATAATGAGCAGCAACCCCGTCTCCGTTGTCAGCTTAAAATAATCACGCCATAGTGGTTCGCGCCACCACTCTATCTGCACGCGCCAACGTCTGGTCACATGGGCTATAGGATGCATTTGCCCCTGCCAGATCAAGCGATCTGGTGCACCCTCTTTTTCTCCCAAAACCTTGATCAGGTCCCCTTTAGGCCACAAGCGAGTCATAGCACAAGGGTTGAAGCTGAAAGCGCCGCTCCGGCAAAGGATGGGCGCTATCGGCCGTTTGTGGTTGGAAAAAGCCGCTCTTCTGATACTTGGTTGCCAGATTGTGGATAGTGCGTTGGGTTTTATCAGGCACGGCCGTCGTCTTAAACAAAGTTAACTGTTGCGCTTTAGCCGGAACCAGATCGGACAACACAATTTTCAAGCTGGAAATTGCGCAGGTGATCGCTTTACCGCTGATCAATTCTTGAACAGCCGCGCTCAAATGCGAGACATTAGCCACTGGCTGGCGCAAGATCACCGCCTGCTGTTGTACCGACCCATCTTCCATATCCCAAATCAGAATCAACCTTCTGCCTTGCAAGTCACTCGCTTGCAGGCGGTGAGCCAGTTTGGCAACCAGGCGATCGGCTGCGGCTGCTACCACCTCACTATTGTCAACCGCGCCATCGAACACAATCTGACCTTCTTCCTGCCGCTCTAAAGTTCGAGACTGTACTGCTTCTCCTGTCTCTCCTTGGGCCAGGTTGTACAAAGGGACAATCTGTGGGCCAAATTGCTCGCGTAACGCCGGTAGAGATAGATCGCCCAACTGCCCTAATGTACGGATGCCTAACAAGCTTAACCGGCGCGCCATATCTTTTTCCAGGGGTAAAAAACTAAGCGAGCGCGAAGCCAAAAAGGGCCTGTCTTCTCCTAATTTAACCGGCAGGGCATGGTTAACACTGCAGACGGTAGCGGCGACCTGAGCTGTGAATTTATGGGCGGCAAGGCCAATGGCCGGTTCCATCTCGGTTTCCTGGCGCACACATTTCCCAATTTCCGATACAAAGGGCAGTGCTTCTCGTTCCGGCAGCCCTTCCAGATCGAGACAATAGCGAGCAGGTAAATTACGGCCGTTGCGGGTGATCCGCTGCCCAATATCCGTAATAGGATGCCAGAACTCCTGCGGTTCGATTAGGGGCGAAAAATCGACCAACACGTCAATCACCTCGCTGGAGACTTGGCTGTACCGTCTTTGGGATGCGGGCATAAAGTGGGATTGAGGTGAAAGCACCTGCACCAGGCGCAAGGACATGCCGATCTCCACACCCTTGTGTGCTACTTCCTGCGAAAAGGCATAAACGGGACGTGCCTCCCATGGTTGCCCCCCAATAGCCAGTGGCCTGTTGGCCAATGTCTCATCACTGCGTCGTTCGACGGCCGCGGCAAAATAAGGGATGGATAAACAGGCGATCATATCCCGTCCCCATCTACCGTCCCGTTGAACGTGATCCCGATGCGAACTTGCTGCCCTGGCGGGGCCAGCTTATTTTTGACTACCGAAACTTGAGCTTCATACCCTCGTACATCTCGCTGCTTATAAAGCCAGCGTTCTTTCTGTATCAGCAAACGAATGGTGGCGAAGTGAGGCAAGATCGCCTGCTTGGGATAGGCGGACAGAGTTGCCTCAGCTCGTGGTGGCAGGCTGCTCAAAAAGAGCACTGTGCTGCCGCTCTTACTCAGCGGCGCCAACAAACGGCCCAGCGTAGATGAGAGCCTCTGCGCCATCTGGGGTTCATCCTGCAAGTGTGCGGGCATATCAAATACGAGTAAATCAACTCGTCCGATGATGACAAAGTCCGATAGGATCGATAAGGCCTGCAACACGTCATAAGGGTGAATCAGCGTTAGCTGCGCGAGCCGTAAGCCGCATCGCCTGGCATAATCGGGATCGAATGTACGCCCCAGATCTAAATAAGCGACCGTTACTCCCTGTAGCTGTGCTTGTGCTGTGATTTTTAAGGCCAGGGTGGACATCCCAGAAGTAGGAATACCGATCAGCTCAATAATTCGCCCCCGTGGAATACCGCCGACGCCTAAGGCATCATCCAGCTTGGGGAAGCTGGTGGAGATGTGGGGGAATTCTCGAGTGGATTGGCTTGCGGATCGGCCAATAGCCCGCACCCCCCATCGTTTCTGGATAGCAGAAATCGCCATCTCCAATTTTTCTTTCTTATCATCTGTCATGCATGTTATACGCTGCTGCCCCACTAGAAGGCAGGTAGAATGGACAAAGAACGCATGTTCTATATCCTCCCAGAATAAGGTTGTTCTTGTGAAGAAGCCGTAAAAGGGACGTTAATTCTTGCCGGTTCTGCCCCAATTTGCGCCTGCCAACTGCCAACTGACGCCTGATTGCAATTTCTTCTCCAATTTTACGCAGTGACGGAAATTATTTGCGCTAATTTTTATGCGGGGTAGCATAAGATTTATGACAGTGAAGCTCTCCGCCCGGGATCAGGCTATAGTAGAGGGTGAATTGGGCAAAGCCGCACAAATGGCCATGCGTATTTTAACCACGATGGCCGGGGTATATGGCGCGCCGCAATTGCTTGATATCGAGTCAGCTCATATTGATGGCTGCCTATACCACGGTCTATCAGGACTGGAGTTTGCCCTGCGCCTGGTCGATGGCGGCGCGCAGGTAGTCGTACCGGCTACGTTGAATGTTGGGGCTGTTGATTTGTTGCACCCCGAGCATTTTCAGGGAACGGCCGAACATGGTCAACGCGCACGCCGGCTCATGCAAGCCTATGAACAGATGGGTTGCCGTTCTATCTTTACCTGTGCCCCATACCAGGCGACGCAACGCCCACCTTTCGGGGCCCAAATCGCCTGGGCAGAGAGCAACGCCATTGTTTTCGCTAACTCCGTTCTCGGCGCGCGTACCAATCGCTACGGGGACTTCATTGATATTTGTGCCGCCATCACCGGACGTGCCCCAGCCGTTGGTTTGCACTTGACTGAGAACCGCCGCGGGCAAATACTGTTCCGCCTGGTCGATATTCCCCAACGTCTGTTGCACCAGGATGTGTTCTTCCCTGTCCTGGGCTACCTGATTGGAGCCCAGGCGGGATCAAAGATTCCAGTTATTGAAGGGCTCTTACCGGACACATCGGAAGATCAACTAAAGGCGCTTGGGGCTGCGACTGCCTCATCAGGGGCTGTCGCTCTTTTCCATGCCATCGGCGTGACGCCGGAAGCAGCCACTTTTGACGAAGCATTTCACAATCAACCGCCTGAGCAGGTGATTCCTGTAACGCTGGCTAACCTGCGGGCAACACTTGATCATTTAGGGACAGTTCCCGATGGCCAGGTAGACGTAGTGGCTTTAGGAAGCCCCCATTTTTCCTTGGATGAATTTGATTTGCTGATGCCTCTGCTAGAATCATACCCACCCCGACCAGAGGTAGAATTTATCGTGTGTACCCACAGGCTGGTTTTGGCTGCTTTACAAAAACGAGGATGGTTAACACAACTGCGAGCCGCCGGCGTGCAGGTGGTTGTCGATACCTGTGTTGTTGTCACACCGATTGTCCGTGCGCGGCAAGGCGCATTAATGACCAATTCAGGCAAGTTTGCCCATTACACGCCAGGGAATATCGGTTTGCAAGTCATCTTCGGCAGTATGGAAGAATGTGTGAGATCCGGCTCTTTGGGTCACGTATGGCGTGATAGAGGGTTATGGCAGGCATAATGCGGCGAAATTTTCGCTCCTTGGTTCTCGTAGCCGGCAGCGGGCAGGGCCTGGCCCTGGTGCTGCCGCAGCGGCTTAGTCTATGGGGCGGCCTTGATCCCGATACCGGGGAAATTATTGACCGGCGTCACCCCTCTTCCGGTGAAAACGTGCAGGGACGCGTTCTGGTATTTCCTGCCGGGCGTGGGTCCAGCAGCGCCAGCAGCATTTTATTAGAAGCTGTGCGCCAGGGAACGGCCCCCTCGGCAATTATCACAGTTGAACCGGATGCAATTCTAGCCCTGGGTGCGGCGGTGGCTCGGGAGATGTACGAAAAGGCGCCCCCGATTGTTGTTTTGGATGCGGCTGATTATGCTCAACTGCAAAGCGATCAATGGATCACAGTAAATGAAGATGGGTTCGTCACCGTTGAAGCCTAATGCTTACTTTCTCAGACAGGTTGCGTAAGAATGTGCGTGTCGAGGATAATATTCTAATGTCGGCAAACCTGATCGGGCAGCAAATCGAACATTATCGCGTTGAGGACGTGATTGGTGAAGGGGGGATGGGCACCGTCTATCGTGCGATAGATGTGAATCTGGCCAGACCGGTGGCGATCAAGGTGATGCACCAACAGTATGTTTTGCAGCCGGAATTCCAGCAACGATTCCAGCAAGAAGCACAGGCCGCGGCGCGCCTTGAACATCCATCCATCGTAAGTGTGTACCATTTCGGACGTGAACACGGTTTGCTCTACATTGTTATGGAGCTGGTTCCTGGTTTGAGCCTGGGCACATACATGAAACAGCTAGTAGCACGTGGACAGGTGATTCGCCTGGATGAAACGATCCTGCTTATGGCTCAGGTGGCTGATGCCCTGGGCTACGCGCATCGTAAAGGGGTCGTTCACCGGGATATCAAACCGGACAATATAATTGTTAAACAATTAAACCAGGCCGAACGCCCCGATGAGCCACCATTGCGAGCAGTGGTGACAGATTTTGGCCTGGCCAAGCTTATGGAAGGGGGCATTGATACCCAACCAGGGGAGTTTATGGGCACGCTGGCCTATATTTCGCCGGAACAGATCTTGGAAGGCTCTCTGGACGGCCGTTCTGATATCTATTCCCTTGGTGTCGTGCTCTTCCAACTGGCAACCGGCCAATTACCTTTCAGTGTCAAAACGCCTTCCGAGGCGCTCCTGAAACATGTGCACCAACCGCCACCATCCCCCCATGAATTGCAGCCTGCATTATCCCTTGGCTTGGAACAAATCATTTTGAAGGCGCTGGCCAAGAATGCGGACGAGCGTTACCAGACCAGTGAAGCATTGGCGGCCAATCTACGGCAAGAGGCGGCTGTATTGGGCGATCTGGAGAGCGTTGTGCTTTCGGATTCTACACAAAGTAGTGTGGTTAGCATGGTTATTGAACTTGACAGCGATCCCAACCTGGCCAATACATCTCGTTGGCTAGGCGAGGAGCAAGCGCAACCTCCAGGCTACGATCGTCTGCTTATTAGTCGCGAGGGAGGAGATCCGGAAATTTACAGCCTCTACAAGCGGAGTTTCACCATAGGGCGTAGTGAAGGCAATGACATCGTGTTAGTGGGTAGTAAAGTGTCTCGCTGGCACGCGCGTCTAGAATATAAATCTGACCGGTGGCTTATTGCAGATGCTGGCAGCACAAACGGTACTTTCTTGCATGAAACGAAGCTGTTGCAAGACAGTGCGCAAGCGTGGCCGAGCGACCAGATTGTGCGCATCGGACCTTTTAGCTTACGATTAGAAACGCCGCTTGTTGACCGTAAACCCGTATTGCCAGAGTATGAAGATCCGCCACATCGGGCAGAACAGATCGCTCCCCTTCAACAGGATGTGCCTGTTTTTGCGCCTCCTCCCTCTGTGCCTCGTGAATATATTGCGGTGGATATGCGCCCTAAGCGACTCAAGGGTTCCGGTATTTGTCGTGTGTTGCTGCTCAATGAAGGCGATCAGAGAACCACGATCACAGTTTCAGGAAGTGACCCGCTTGGGCGTCTACGTTTTGACGCGAGCAGTAAACAGGTAACCCTATCCCCGGGGCAAAAAGGGGTAGTTGATTTTTATCTGGAAGAGCAGAAACGGCCGTTTATCGGCCGTAAACAATCTCTCCAATTCAGGATGCACGTCAACTCCGGATTCCACGAGTTACAGTCACTGACAGGGGAATACCTGTCTGGTCCGGTTATCTCCGTATGGTTATTGCTTGCGTTGTTCGTGCTGTTTCTGATTTTGCTACTCGTCGTGACATTTGGCGTTGGATTTCTGCCCTGGGAGTCCCGGTTTTTTGCCATCTAGAAAAGCTCTAAAAATTATTGCACACCAAAATCGGGTTTCTATTGATACCGGCAATCTTTCTGTGCTTATCTGAGCAAATTAATCCTTGTATTTTTACCCCTGGAAGCATATGATCCTTTCTGGCTCATTTCGCAAATAGAACTTTGAGGATAGCAATCGATGAAGACAAAACACCTTACCATTAATGAAAATCGCCGCATAGATGTCCCGCAACTGGATATGCCTCCCCGGCTTCTCCTCGGGCCAGGACCATCCAATGCCCATCCACGCGTTTTACAGGCCATAGCTATGCGCCAGGTCGGGCATCTCGATCCCACCTTTATCCAGGTAATGAATGATGTGCAGGATTTGTTGCGCTACGCCTGGCAGACAGACAATGGTTTTTCACTGCCGATCAGCGGTACTGGCAGCGCGGCTATGGAAGCGGCGATTGCTAACATGGTTGAACCAGGAGATGTTGTTCTTGTTGGCGTCATAGGCTACTTCGGTGAACGGATCGCGGAAATGGCCCGCCGTTATGGGGCCGATGTGCGCGTCATCGAGAAACCCTGGGGTGAAGCTTTTGCAATTGGGGAATTGTATTCTGCCCTGGAAGAACATCGTCCCGCGATTTTGGCCCTTGTCCACGGTGAAACCTCAACAGGGGTGATGCAGCCTTTAGAAGATGTCGGTGATCTTTGCCGCGAATTTGATTGTCTGTTGATGGTGGACTCGGTCACCAGTTTTGCCACCGCCCCTCTCTTCATTGACGATTGGCGAATTGATGCCGTCTTTAGTTGTTCGCAAAAAGGGCTGAGCTGCCCGCCAGGGTTAGGGCCTCTTAGCTTCGGATCCCGCGCCCTGGACAAGATTCATAGCCGCCAGAGCGAAGTACGAAGTTGGTATCTGGATTTATCTTTGCTGGCTAAGTATTGGGATGGAGAGACGCGATCCTACCATCATACAGCGCCAATCAATATGAACTACGCTGTGCGCGAAGGTCTGCGCCTGGTCGCTGAAGAAGGCCTCGAAGATAGATGGACCCGCCACCGGGAAAATGCTGAATTCTTCTGG
Source organism: Chloroflexota bacterium (assembly GCA_009937635.1). Lineage (GTDB taxonomy): Bacteria > Chloroflexota > Anaerolineae > Promineifilales > Promineifilaceae > JAACFF01. The sequence goes on along the minus strand of JAACFF010000125.1, from coordinate 2,902 downwards.
CAGGGCCTCGCGGACCTGGGTCTGGAGTGTCATGTGGCCCAAGAGTTGCGCCTTCCTGCCCTGACCACCGTAAGGGTGCCTGATGGTGTAGATGCTGGGGCGGTCGCTCGCCAGTTGCTCAATGAGTACAACATTGAGGTCGCCGGCGGATTTAGCAAACTGGCCGGTAAGGTGTGGCGTATCGGTTTAATGGGCTTCAACAGCCGTCGTGAAAACGTTGTGTTGCTGCTCGACGCCTTGGGCCGTATCCTCAACTAAGGACACAATTTAACGGATGGAGGATGAATAATCTTTTCATCCCCCATCGCTTACTGGAGGCATGATCGTTTCCTGATCAGTTTCAATGATCTCCGGCTCCAACCGGCCGTGAGACAGTTCGCGCAGGGCATTTTGAAAATGGGGAAAATCTTCTATGGCAAACCGGGCGGTGATAGTGATATCGGCGGCGAACGCTTCGTCCAAAATGTGCCCACGCCATACCCCTACCAGCAACTTCACCTGTTCGAATAGATTGTAGGGCAATGCCATCATCACCGTATGTGTAGGCACTTTTTCCGCCCGAGGTAGGATGGTCAATACCTCTTTGACCGCGTCGCCATAGGCGCGCACCAAGCCCCCTGTGCCCAATTTTGTCCCGCCAAAATAGCGGGTTACCACGGCGACGATATCGCCCAAACCGCTACCTTGTAATACGGCCAGCATCGGCCGTCCCGCTGTGCCTGATGGTTCGCCGTCGTCGTTGCAGTGAGCGGTGACTGAGGGCCCGTAGCCGATCACATAAGCGGGGACATTATGCGAGGCGTCTTTAAATTCAGCTTTGATGCGCTTGATAAATGCCTTCGCTTCCTCAACAGTGAAAGCAGGTGCGGCCGTGACGATAAATCGCGAATTGGATACACGGATCTCTGTTCGCCTCTCTGCGGCAGGGATTGGATAGCGACGGGACATATGGCTACTCCTCGATCAACAGCGTGGTTTGCCTGCGACGGTTGATAGTTAACTGCGTCACATCAGGCCGCGAATAATGGCCGGCAGGGTCGAAGTTCTGCCGTTCCTCCCGAATACGCTGGTGGTGTAATGTCGTCACATGGTTTCATTTAGCTTATCCTTTGCTTGCCCCCGATTCAATAGCGTATATGAAGAGCATAACGTATCCTATAGAATGAGTCACACTCCGGCAAAGAGTAAAAGCGAGAAGGCGACCCAATGACGGCCGAAGATAAATCCCTGTTACACATACCACCACAATCTGGTATCGCATTCACCTTAGAAAAAGGGCAGCGCATGAGAGTCATCGACGTAGAAGGCGAACAAGTCTCCGACCTGGTCTGTTTCGCTCACAACGAACCATCTGAACATTTCTCATCAGGGCGAACCGTCGATTACAATGGCAAATTGTTCATGACCGCAGGGGATATGCTCTATTCAAATCGCAGCCGGGCGATGATGACTATCGTCGCCGATCGGGTTGGCAACCATACATGCCTCTATGCCCCATGCAGCCAGGAGATGTTCGAGATCTCTTATGGTGTAACCGCACCACATCCAAATTGCCTGGACAACCTGAACACAAACCTTGCCCCTTTTGGCCTAAATGCCCAGCATATCGCCGCTCCGTTCAATATATTTATGCACGTGACTGTTTCCCCTGAGGGCCAGTTGGCTATCCTCCCACCGCGCTCCAAGGCTGGGGACTATTTGGAACTGCAAGCGGAGATGGACTTGATCGTGGGTTTAACAGCCTGTTCCGCCGGAGCGTGCAACAATTACCACTGCACACCAATCGATATTGAAATCTTACCGGGACTTTGACCATGATCATAAGTAAAATTCTGGCCGTCAGCCGTCAGCTTTAAGCTGTCAGCTGACGACTGACGACTATTTACAAGGAGCAACCCAACATGTTCACCCTATCTGAAAACTGGCAAAACACCTACCCAACGGCCGTTGTTGGTGTGCTGGCTATGCAGAATGTCGTCAATCCCAAGGAAAATGTGCTGCTCGACCAACAGAAAGAGCAACTGGAGACTGAATTGCGAGACCGCTTTGCAGACTATGATCGCCCCGCCTTGAGGGCGGCGAACAATATGTCGGCATCAGTGGGCGCGAACTGGCGACGAAAGCGGGGGATATGATGATCGCCGATGCCCAAGGCATCATTTCCAGCATTCTCTACGGTCCGGATCGCCGCACTCGCATCATGCCAAAAACAGGGCGGGCGCTTTTCACCGTATATGCGCCGCAGGGCATCGCAAAGGATGCCGTTCAATCCCATATGCTAGATATTGAAACCTATGTGCGGCTGATCGCGCCGGCAGCAGAGGTCTTGATGAATAACGTGTATGGGATCGAATGAAACAATAGGACCATGCTGGACAAAATGATTTATCGGCGCCTATGTTTTAATCGATAAGCTTCATTCAAATGAATAAGATTGTGCCGCGTAGCAGGCATAAGTAACAGTCCCGCTATGTTGCGTCTGCTCCAGTAATCTACGATGCCCCTTGCTTCCTCGACGACCGCTCCCTCATCAAGCAGTTGTTGTAGACGGACGGGTTCTACCTTTTGCTTTAACTGCTCTGGTTGAAGCTGCTTGACGATCTCACGCGTCCTGCGACCAACAGCCAGACGATAAGCCCGCAACCCCTTAATATCAATTTGGGCGCTGAGGTCGGCGACATCGTTTTTGTCCATTGCGTTGCCTGTATCAGAGACGGTCGCCCTTATCCGCTCCAGCCACTTATCCTTGTGCAAAATTTGAGGGCTGCCGGCGACCAGCCTATTCATCGCCACATCCTCACTCCGTTTGCTGTTTGAGACACAATTTGCGATAAAATTGCCAATCATTCATCTTGATTTGTATTTCCCTTGCTGATCATTCACCCTCGCAAATAAGAGTGTG
>JAACFF010000506.1 GCA_009937635.1 Chloroflexota bacterium | reverse complement strand
ACCCGCTACAGATTCTGGGAGGCCATAGTTGATGAACTTGGCGGAGTCACTCGAAAGTACGGCTGACGGCGCTTTTGCGGTAAATAGGAATCTCAAGATTGTTCACTGGAATAAAGCCGCGCAGGATATCCTGGGCTTTGAAAAAAGTGAAACAATCGGCCATCCGTGCCACCAGATACTCCAAGGTCTAGACGAAAGCCATCGTCTGATCTGTACAACCTTTTGCCGGATTGCAAAATCTGTATCGAGGCGCGAACCCATAACCAACTACAACATCTTGGCGCTTGCAAAAAACGGCGAACGTCAATGGTTGAATATGAGTACCATCACCTATCGCGCGGAAATCAAAGATGGTAGCCCCTTCATTCTTCACCTGTTTCGAGACAACACAAGCAAGAAAGATGTTGATGCTTTTTTGAATAAGGTGCTGGAAGTCGCGCGGAAGAATAACAATCGATCATCCGAATCATTCCCGGCAAGGAAACTCATACCTCCCTTCGATGAACTCACTCCCCGTGAACAAGAGATCCTGGTTTTATTGGCAAAAGGCTATGGTACTCGGGAAATTGCCCAGAGCCTTGTTATCTCCCCCAATACTGTGCGCAATCACATTCAACATATTCTGCAAAAGCTTCATGTCCACCGTCGTGCAGAGGCGGTCGCTTACGCTATCAAACACGGACTGGTCGGGTGAACTACTTGAATGACAGCACGGTCACCTCAGAAAATAGTGCAATTGCACTAGAGAAAATAGCCTGATTGCATCTGTTTCCGGCCCCCAAATTCATCTATCGTTATATTGTCTTGCTTCAGCAGTGATGACCAAACTTCACCGCTCAGAAGCGAGAACTTATCCCGCGACCTGTCTTGGTTAAAGAGCTGAATTGTTCTTGGCCGGGTAAACAGAGTGCTGTGATAGGAGTTGTCCTGTTCAATCAATGTATCAAAGGAGACAAAAAATGTTACGAAGATTTGTGTTAGTCATGTTGGTTTTGACCTTCATTTTGGCTGCTGCTGTTACTGCTTATGCCGATCCCGGCAAGCCGAACTTCAGTGCCGGAGTGTATGCTGACGGAGAAGCCTGGGGCACCAAGAGGACTACCGACCTGCCTGCGCCTAACGGCAAGAACGAACAGTCGTTTGACAAGATATTTGTGTTCACAAACGGAGCGGAAGGGCAACTTCCTGTCGGTGAAGCCGCTCCCGGCAATCCGATGTACAACGGAGGCAGGTGGTGGGTACACACGGCAACCTGGATTGACGATCTGCCCCATGATAAGTTCGTACTGACCTCCTACGAGGAAGTGATGTTCCATTATGAATTGGGCCATATCATTATCGCCGACGCCGAAGTTTACTTTCAGTGCCCGCTGCTGCCCGTGAAGTAGTGCAAAAGGGTCACCCTACTCATCAGGGATCCCTTAGCAGATAGGTCTTTGCCGAGGGATCTCGGGGCCGCTCGTATTTCCAGAGCGGTCCTTCTGACTGGGTTGGGCGCCTTCAGCGGCTTAGTCCCTGAACCTGCCCCCAATTCTAATAAATGAGCCGGCCGATTTATATCATGAACTCACCGGAGCGAGTCTCTGGATGATTTCTGCAAAGATAGTGTAAGTGGTCTCCCCTGTGAAAATTTTTTGGCCTGGCCGCGGATTTCGATACGGTCGCTGCCCAACGCTTCTTGCCTGAGCCGTAGGGTAAAGAGATGGGACTGGGCACTTTCCTTCCTGTTCCGCGTTCAAAATGTTTTCACCATCTGGGTCAGGTCACTGGCGCGATGCTGCCGAAAAATTGCTTGGTAAAGGCCATCAGGGATGTTGGTTGGATTTTTAAGACCATGATGGCTGCATTCATATTGATGTAGCTTTCAAAGGTTTCCATCCCTTCCTATAAGGCCTATCTATCTTCCACTCCTATTATACCGCGCCGCAAACCCGAAAAACTGCAACTGCTTATCGTGCACTTGCTTGCTGTTCTGCCAATGGTCGGAGCCGAAATATTCAGGCAGCCAACGGCCGTCGTTGAGCAGGTAATCGTAAAACTGCGGATAAGACTTAAAAATCTCCACAATACGCGGCCGGATGCGCAGACAGGTTCGGCCGTCGATGTATTTGTGCTCAAAGAATAGCCTGTTAAACGGTTTCAAAGCGCGCACGCGTTTGGCGATCGAACGTGGTTCTAAATTGATCTAAATCGATTTCACCGTTAATAAACCTGTCTAGAAAAACCAGCATTTCTTGACGTATTTCGTGGCGACGCGCATCTAAATCCGGAATGTAGGTTTGCTCTACCTTGTCAGCGCGCCACTTTTCGAGGTGAAGGCGCATCTCTTCTATATTTGATTCTGTCAGTTCGCTCATCTACCAGCCTCTCCAAATTTCCAAACGCTTGTTCACGCCCACCAGCACCCTCACCAGTTCGTTAGCCTGCTCATCGATAAAGATACCTTCGGGACCGCTGTAGTGGATGTCGGGTCATTTATCCCTCTGCCGCCAGCTCGTCAGCGATGAGTTCAGCCTGCTGCAGGACGGTATCCGTGGCCAGCTTCTGCATATCCGGCGGGTAGCCGTACTGGCGCAGGGTGCGCTTGACGATCACTTTGAGCTTGGCGCGCACGCTTTCTTTGATCGTCCAGTCGATCGATGTGTTGGCGCGCACGCGCTCGGTAAGCACCACGGCCAGCTCGCGCAGCTTTTCCTGTTTCATGAGCTCGCGGGCGCTTTCGTTGTTGGCCACGGCCGAATAAAAAGCGTACTCATACTCCGATAGACCCATCCCGGCCGCCTCGTCGTCCATCTCCTCGATCTCTCTGGCCAGGTCGATCAGCTCGTCGATCACCTCCGCCGAGGAAATCGCCTTGTTATGGTAGCGGCGGATGGCGTCTTCAAGCATTTCCATCAGCGAGCGGCTCTGCACCAGGTTCTTCTTGGCGCGCGCTTTAATCTCGTCATTGAGCAGCTTGCGCAGCACCTCGAGAGCCACGTTCTTGTGCTCCATGCCTTTGAGCTCCAGCAGGAACTCCTCGGAGAGGATGGAGATGTCCGGCTTCTTCAGGCCGGCGGCGTCGTAGATGTCGATCACCTGGTCGGAGACCAGCGCTTCGTCGATCACCTGGCGGATGGCCGTCTCCATCTCTTCATCGGTCATGCCGCTGCCCGGGGCGGCGAACTTGGCCAGCCGCGCTTTAACGGCCTGGAAGAAGGCGACCTCGTCTTTGACGTCCAGCGCCTCTTCGTGGGGAATGGCCAGGGCGAAGGCCTGCGAGAGCGCGGTGACCTCGTTGATGTAGCGGCGACGGCCGTCTTCCAGCCCCAATATATGATCTTCGGCCGCCAGAATGATGGCCAGCTTGCCCGCCGTATCCGCGGCGAAATACTCTTCATACGCAAAACCAGATTTGACCAATCTTGAAGATTGGTCAAATCTCGGCGCAAACAGCTGCGAGACGACCTCGATCTTCTCCAGCATCAGGGCAACCGCCTGCTCCTGCAGCTCGGCCGGATCCCCTTTGCCGCCGCTGTCGCCGTAAAAGGCCAGCGCCTTTTTCAGGTCGGCGGCGATGCCCAGGTAGTCGACGATCAGGCCGCCGGGCTTGTCCTTATAGACGCGGTTGACGCGGGCGATGGCCTGCATCAGGTTGTGGCCGCGCATCGGCTTGTCGATGTACATCGTGTGCAGGGAGGGCACGTCAAAGCCGGTGAGCCACATATCGCGCACGATGACCAGCTGCAGCGGGTCGGCGGGGTCCTTCATTCGATCGGCGAGGGCGCGGCGCTGGATCTTGTTGGTGTGGTGCAGGGCGATCTGCGGGCCGTCGGAAGAGGC
>JAACFF010000124.1 GCA_009937635.1 Chloroflexota bacterium | reverse complement strand
AAATTACATGGGGCGGCGAACTATCCTTGATGCAGAAGCCGTTCGCCAAATGCCTTCCGGATCTGTTCAAAAGATTGCAGCGAATACTTTGGTGACTCCGCTGGCACGCCAAGCTGCTATGGAACGCCGTATCCGTTTGGAGTTCCTGGATGGTGAACAAAAGGAACGGGTTGGCGAAGGTCAAGTAATTGGCAGAAGGGCACAGATGCATTCCGCGAACCAAACAGAGCGTACGGTGGCCCTAGGCGCCGATCATGGCGGATACGGTATGAAGGAATCGTTGAAAGCGATGCTGGAAGGGGCCGAATCCGGTTATGTGGTTATTGACTGTGGTACCCATTCTACCGACTCCGTAGACTATCCTGACTATGCTTTTGCTGTCGCTCGCTTGGTTGCTGATGGCCAGGCGTGGCGGGGGATTATCGTCGATGGCGCGGGCATTGGCAGTTGCATGGCGGCTAATAAGGTCCCTGGCGTACGCGCTGCCTTATGTTACGATCAGGCGACGGCCGTCAACAGTCGTGAACACAATAATGCCAATGTTTTAACCCTGGGTGCGGGCTTGATCGGTCCAAGTTTGGCCAAGCAAATCGTCGAGACGTGGTTGGCGACGGATTTTGGCGGCGGGCGTCACGCACGACGGGTGGATAAAATTGACCGTATCGGCCAGCGGTACACAAAATGATAACAAGATTTGGTGAGACCGGTCACTACGCGGCGACCGGTTGCCCCGTTAAGACATGAACGATCAGGCTGCAGTAGAACGACTTATTGAGGAGGTTACCCGTGAGGTCCTCCTGCGCATGAGTCTTTCCGAGAGGGAAGCGGATGGATCGCAATGTGATTGCGCCGATGGCACTTGTGTCCAGAATTGCGCAGAAAAGGTAGATCGCGTTGTGCGAGCAGGCGCCGATCGTCTAAGCGCGACGCTTGGGGTCCGCCCTCAAAATGGAGATGTCGCCAAACTAATCGACCATACGCTGTTGAAGCCTGATGCTTCGCAAGATCAGATCGCTCAGCTTTGTTATGAGGCGCGGACCCATGGTTTTGCTTCGGTCTGCGTCAATCCAACGCATGTGAAGCTGTCGGCTCAATTGCTTGAGGGCAGCGACGTTGATGTATGTACAGTCGTCGGCTTCCCTCTGGGTGCGACCCCCGCTACTGTGAAAGCGTACGAGACGCAGCAGGCTTTGCGTGATGGAGCTACAGAAATCGATATGGTGATCAACGTCGGCGCGCTCAAGTCGCAGGATTACAAGCCTGTGTTTGAGGACATTGGAGCTGTCGTGCGTACTGCCCATAGCGGCAACGCGTTGGTAAAGGTGATCATTGAAGCTGCTCTACTAACAGACGAAGAGAAGGTGATCGCCTGCCAGTTATGCAAGGCTGCGGGCGCGGATTTTGTGAAGACCTCTACAGGCTTTGGACCAGGTGGGGCAACGGTAGCTGATGTAGTGTTGATGCGCCGCGTGGTAGGCCCTAAAATTGGCGTTAAAGCGGCAGGTGGGGTACGCTCATATTCTGATGCCCAGGAGATGATCGCTGCCGGCGCAACTCGAATTGGAGCGAGCGCTGGTGTAGCAATAGTCGCCGAGGCAAGGAGATAGTATGTCGAGCGCAAAGTGTGAGGAATGTCAGGTCGGCCGTTGCCAACCGATGGCCATGACGTATATGCGTAGCTTGGGCCCACACATGGTCATTTTGCCCAACGCGCCAGCGAACAAGTGTGATATGTGCGGGCGCGTAAATTTCGATCCTGGCTTCTTGTCGATGATGCAGGCTATTCTTGACGAGTTGGTCGAAGATCAGCAGCAGGATGGCCGAGACAAATCCCCCATTACTGACATGTATCAGGAATGGACACCCGTTGGGAAAGGCAGCTAGCTATGACGGTTGAATTACGTAGCTACGTTTTCTTAGATAGTCTACAGCCGCAACATGCGGCTTTCTTGGGCACCGTTGCTCGTGGTTTTTTACCTTTGCCCGGAGATGCTTCTTTGTGGATTGAAATCTCACCAGGTATTGAGATAAACCGCATTACTGACGTGGCCTTGAAGGCTACCGATGTGCGGCCTGGTATGCAGATAGTTGAACGTCTTTATGGCCTGTTGGAAGTGCATTCCAGCAGCCAAGCGAGCGTTCGTGCGGCCGGAGCATCTATTCTGGAATCGTTGGGGTTGGTCGAGGCAGACCGGCTTAAACCACGGGTGGTTTCCAGCCAAATTATTCGCCATATTGATCCGCACCAGGTGCAATTGATCAATCGCATGCGCCACGGACACATGATCCTGGCCGGGCAGACGATGTATGTGATGGAAGTGCAACCGGCGGCTTATGCGGCCCTAGCGGCAAACGAGGCGGAGAAACGAGCCGATTTAAATATTTTGGAAATCAGGGCTTTTGGCAGTTTCGGCCGTGTTTACCTGGGTGGCGAGGAAAGAGACATTATGGCTGGTTACCAGGCGGCGATCGACGCGATCGAAAGTGTTAGCGGCCGGGTGCCTGAAGGATCGAAGAAGAACGAATAAGCTGCCTTGTGTTTGCAGAAGGATCGAAAGCGGCGCAAGGTGATATTAAAAGTTGGGGGCTGATAAGGAACGGTTTGCCAAACGTTTTACATTTTCAGGAGATATGATTATGACAGAAGCATTGGGTATGATCGAGTGCCGCAGCTATGCGGCGATGGTTGAGGCCTCTGATGCGATGGTGAAGGCTGCCCGCGTGGAGTTGGTGACCTATGAGAAGACGGGTGGTGGCTTTGTAACGGCCGTGGTGCGCGGAGACGTGGCAGCGGTTAAGGCAGCTGTCGAAGCGGGTGTACGCGGTGCGGAAAAGGTCGGCGATGTTGTTGCTGTTCACGTCATCCCGCGTCCCCACGCCAATGTGGACCGCACGCTGCCACTGGGCAGAACGCCAGATGCAGAGTAAGAGTCATTATTTGCGCTGGGTGGTTGTCGTGCGTGAGGCCGGCAAAACCTGGCGCAATTTTTAACTCGTTGACGTTATGCTATTAGGTAAGATAGTAGGCACTCTGGTTGCCACACGCAAGGAAGCCTCTTTGCTCGGCCTCAAGTTTCTCGTCGTGCGATGCTTGACAATTGATAACGAAGAGGACGCAGGTTATGTTATCGCTGCCGATGCGGTGGGCGCCGGTGTGGGTGAAGTGGTTCTTTATGCGACGGGGAGTTCAGCACGGCAAACGGTCCGTACTGATAAACGGCCGTGTGATGCGGTGATCATGGCCATAGTCGATACGTGGGAAGTAGACGGGCTGGAAAAGTACCGTAAGAACTGATGATGCAGGATCAAGAGATTCAAGCCATAATCGACCGGGTTATGCGTGAGGTAGGGCAGCGGGAATCCTTGGGCGAGGATGCGTCGAGGCCTCCACAAGCGGTACCGTCTCGTGACAGCACTCCTGCGAGAGAATGGGGTGGCCATGGCCAGGATGGGATGTACCCAACATTGGATGAGGCGGTCGCCGCTGCGCAAGTTGCCTTCCAACGGTTGAACGCTCTGCCATTGACGATCCGTGAAGATATGGTAGCTCATATGCGCCAGGCGGCCCGGGAGCATGCTTTGCTGTTGGCGGAGTTGGCCTGTAGTGAAACGGGTATGGGGAGAGTTGAGGATAAGACGCTCAAGAATATCCTCAACGCCGACAAAGCTTTGGGAACGGAAGCGCTGCCGACGGAGGCTTGGAGCGGTGATGGGGGCTTGACTATCACGGAATTTGCCCCGTATGGTGTGATTGGTTCGCTGACCCCGAGCACAAACCCTACGAGCACTGTTATTTGCAACGCGATCTCCATGATAGCCGCAGGTAATGCGGCCGTGTTTAATGCCCATCCGGGGGCGAAAGCTGCCTCCAACAAGACTGTTCAGATCCTTAATCAGGCTATTCAGAATGCGGGTGGACCGGCGGATTTGCTGACCTGTGTCGGCGAACCAACGCTTGAATCGGCACAGGCTCTGATGCAACACAAGGGCATTCGCTTGCTGGTTGTCACCGGAGGGGCCGCTGTGGTGCGAGCGGCGATGCGCAGCGGCAAGCGAGCGGTGTGTGCGGGTCCGGGAAACCCGCCTGTTGTAGTTGATGAAACGGCCGATATCGAACAGGCTGGCCGCGATATTGTGATCGGCGGATCGTTTGACAACAATATCGTCTGTACAACAGAAAAAGAGACATTTGCAGTAGCCGCGGTGTGCGACGATTTGATACAAGTCATGGCCCGCAGTGGGGCAGTGAAGATCAATAAGTGGCAGTTCGAGCGCCTTTGGAAGGCGGTTACGGTGAAAGATCGTGGTCCGCGCAAATATGCGGATATGAATAAGGCGTTCATCGGTAAGAATGCCGACGTGCTGCTGGCGGAAATCGGCATCTCAGCCGGTCCGGAGGTGCGGCAAATTGTGGTTGAGGTGGATGAGAATCACCCCTCTGTATGGTCTGAGCAAATGATGCCGATCATGCCTGTCGTACGCGTTAAGCACGCTGACGAAGGGATCGATCTGGCGCTGGAGGCAGAACACGGTTTCCGCCATACGGCGGTTATGCACTCCAAGAACCTAGATAATCTTAGCCGCATGGCGCGCGAAATGGATTGCAGCATCTTTGTCAAGAATGGCCCATGTCTGGCTGGACTGGGTTATGGTGGTGAAGGATATTGCTCCTTCACAATTGCCAGCCCCACAGGAGAGGGAATCACGGGACCGGTAAGTTTCAGCCGGCGTAGACGCTGTACTCTGGTGGATTCATTCCGCATTGTTTAAAAGAACCAGTCTGACGCAACGAATTTAGTCTCCATGTTTGAACCGGCAATTGCCCTCCTTGAATTCAACAGTATTGCAACTGGCATTGAGGCCGGAGATGCGATGATCAAACGTGCGCCGGTGGAACGCATTCTTGCCGGGAGTGTGCAGCCGGGTCACTACCTGGTGCTTGTCGCGGGGGATGTTGCGCCGGTGGAGGAGGCGGTTGAGGCAGGGCGGGAGACCGGAAGCGGTGATCTGCGAGATACGCTGTTTCTTCCTAATGTGCATCCCGCGGTGGTCAGCGCCCTCTCCGGGGAACTGCAAATCCAGCAAGCAGATGCTTTGGGCGTTGTGGAAACCCATACGGTCGCTTCGGCTATCCGTGCCGCGGACGCCGGCGTAAAGGGGGCTGAGGTTGTTCTGCTGCAACTGCGCCTCGCAGATGGACTGGGTGGTAAAGGGCTTGTGTTGTTCAGCGGCCTGGTGGCGGATGTGGAAGCGGCCGTGGAGATTGGTTCGTTCGTGGCTGAGGAACAGCTTCTGCGCCAGGTGATTATCTCGCAATTGCATGGCGAAATGTGGGAAAGCGTCAACAGAAGCGGCCGTTTTGGCGGCCATTTCAGTTGGGAGGCGATGTAGGTATGCAGTTGGCACGGGTGATGGGAACTGTCGTGGCCACAACGCAGTACCAAGGATTGGAGGGCGTCAAGTTTCTTATTGTGCAGCCTCTCAGCAAGACGCAGGAAGCGGAAGGGAAGCCGGTGGTTGCCGCTGATGCTACTGCGCAAGCGGGGCCGGGCGAACTGGTGTTCGTCGTTGGCAGTCGCGAAGCGGCGCAGGCGATGCCGGAGCCCTTTGTTCCGGTCGATCACGCCATCGTGGGCATTGTTGACGACGTGGAAACCTAACAAATGTACATTGGACGGGTAACCGGAACTGTGGTATCTACAATCAAACACGAAGCATTCCAAGACCGGAAGCTTTTATTGGTCGACCGGTTGGACTTGGATGGCGAGCCGACCGGCCATTATGACATTTGCGTCGACGTGGTCCAGGCTGGTCTGGGGGATCGGGTGATGGTGATTGATGAGGGGAATGGCGCTCGCCAGATTCTAAACCGTGAAGTAGCGCCGGTGAGGGCCGTCATCGTTGGGGTTGTGGATGATGTAGAACTGGCGTGATGGGAGATGCGGCAGCTAATACACCGAAATCTGTGACGGCCGAACCTGTGCGGCACCAATTCTAATTATTCCACTAATTCTTCGGTTTTTTCCTGATGGCCGGCGACAAAGGTTGGTTCCCGGTTCCAGTTCTCTTCCTGTACTATAGAAAAAGGCACAGAAAGCAGAACTTGTCCTTTTTCAGGATCATAGTCCTGAACGAAGTCGGTTGGGACATAGAAATGGGTGCCCAATTCAAGCCTGACCACTTGAAGAAATGCAGCATAGAGCTTCAAATCAACATCAATTTCATCTTGTCTTAAAAGCAGGTGTGTCGTCGTGCCAAGCAGTTGGTCATCCGACGATACAACTGAAGTGAATTTTTTTAGACCTTTGTCACGCAGCATTTGTAGGGCATCTTCATTTAAGGGGCCGGGTTGGCGATTTAACTTTGCACCAAACATGATCTTGCTCCTATGGACTCTTTCTTTGGCTTAAATCTCTATGTAGTCCGTTAGCTAAAACGCCGCTGGTTAATAGCGGTTGGGCTAACGTCAACCTGTGCACACATTTTACTTGAAAATCGACGGGTGTTCACATTAATCAGGCTTAGGGAGTTGGAGTAACGGGTGTTGGTTCTGTTGTGGCGGAAGGCTCTGGGGTGCTGGTAGGTGGCAGGACGACTGTGAATTCTCTTTCGAATGTTTTGCTGAGTATGCCATTTTTGTTGACGGCAGTGGCTACCAAGGTAAAACTACCTTCTGTCTGAGGAATCCAAACTTTGCGAACGGTAACTGACTGTTGGCCCTCCTCAACGGGCCCGCCAAATAGCATGGTATCGACGTTGAAATTTACGGCCGATATTTCAGCAACATCACTGGCAACAACTACCAGGATCACCGGTTGATCTACAATAAATGTAGCGCCTTCTTGTGGTTCTACGATATTCACAATGGGGCCCTGTGATCTATGGGCATCCAGGGTTGCGCGGGCATTTTCAAGATCAGAAGAAAGTTGGGCTCCTGTTACTTCGAGGGTCGCCTTGATTTGATCCGTTTTGACCAACTGTTCATTGAGGTCCATGTTTTCAAGCGAGGCGGTTGCTTGCAAGGCATCCAGGCTCTCAACAGTTGATTGGGCTGCGGACTTCTCCAGTTCCAGTTCTGCCTGTTGCTGTTCCAAGCTTCTGTTTTCGTCGGTTGAACTCTGTAGTGCGCCTTCAAGGTCTTGTTTGCCCTGTAAGAGGAAGAATAGTGCGGCTGATAGCACCAACAGCAGCATTATGAGCGCAAGGGATATGGCGACGAATGCGGAGGACTTCATGTGAGCTGCTCCAGTGCATTAACTGCCTTGATAGCACAACCGGTTATAATGAAAGAGACAATGGTCACCAAAATTAATATAGTGAATGCTACACGAGGTTAAATCTGTGGTCAAGTTGGAGGTTTGATTATGAAAAAAGGAAGTCGAGGGATCGTGATGTTTTTGGGGGTGCTGATGCTTTTGTCTTTGGCCTGTAGTTTTGGCCTGGAGCTGCCATGGGAGGCGGGTGGACAGGATGTGCAGATTTCGCAAGAAGAGGTGTCAGCGGCTGCTACACGGGCTGCTGAGGCAGCGGCGACAGCGGCAGTTGTAGCTAATCAAGCGGGACAGATGGCGGCGACGGCCGTGTTACAGGGAGATGGCGTGGTGGCGACGGCCGTTGCTCAGGGGAGCGAGCTGGTGGCCACAGCGCAGATTCTGCCGACGGCAGCCATTGGCGCTGTTGCAGGAGGAAGCACGATGCAGCAGAAGCTGGCCAATATCGAGCCGGATGCTAATGGCAATTTCACGGTCGCTATTACGGAAGCCGACTTAAATGAGTTTATCAACGGATCGCAGGGTGGCGGATTCCAGACTGATACGCTTAGCGCTGATAATGTTCAGGTAAGCATCACCGCTGAGCATGTCGAATTGAGCGGCGATGTGCAGGAACCTGTCGCTTTGCCGCTGGTAATCGAGCTGCGTCCAACTGTCGTGAACGGGCAACTGCAATTTGAACTGCTTTCCGCTTCGACGGGCATTCTTCCTGTCCCTGAGTCAATGCTGGATCTGATCGAGGCGGGAGCGAACAGCGAACTTACGCGGGCCCTGGTGGGACTGCCCGCTGGGGTTACGTTGCAGAATGCAACGCTAGGTGATGGTTTGTTTACTATCTTTGGGCAGCAAAACTAGAGGCCAGACTCTTTGGATAGCTTTTGACAGAAAAATGGGCGTATATTCTTTTTGATTTTTAACTCTTTGGAAGGTGGTATGATTGCGGACGAAAATAACAATATGAAATCATCACGTTTGCCCGGTTTCTACAGATTGCCTTTGCAGGAACGTTTGGATGTGATCGCCGACTGGGCTGGACTGGATGAGAATGAAAAGGATATATTGGCGGGACGCGGGCTGGAGAATAGACAGGCCGACCTAATGATTGAGAACACCCTGGGGACGTTTGAGTTGCCTCTAGGGATCGCGGTGAATTTCTTGATCAATGGGCAGGATTACCTGATTCCCATGGCTGTTGAAGAACCCAGTGTTCTGGCGGCAGTCAGCCATGCAGCCAAATTGTTCCGCGCCGGGGGTGGATTCCAAACAGAGGCTTCTGATCCGGTGATGATCGGTCAGATTCAGGTGCTGGATATTCCTGATATGGATACGGCCGTCGCTGCTATTGAGGCCAACAAAGCGCAGTTAATGGAACAGGCAGATTTATGCGATCCAATTATCGTTAATTTTGGCGGCGGCGCGAAGGATATTGTGGCTCGTCCCTTCCCGGAAACGCCAGTGGGGCCGATGCTTATCGTGCATTTGTATTTCGATACACGTGATGCGATGGGGGCCAATGCTGTTAATACGGCGGTTGAAACGCTGGCACCGATCATTGCCGATTTAACCGGCGGGCGCACCAGCTTGCGCATTCTTTCCAATCTCGCTGATCATCGTATTGCTACTGCGCGGGGCACGATCCCAGCGGAAATGCTGGAAACTCATGGAATTCCAGGCAAACAGGTGGCACGGTTTATTGAGGAAGCGAATGCATTTGCGGTTGTCGATCCGTATCGGGCCGCCACACACAATAAAGGTATCATGAATGGGATTGATGCCGTGGTTATCGCTACGGGCAACGATTGGCGGGCTATTGAGGCTGGCGCCCATTCTTACGCGGCTCGCAACGGCCGTTACCAGTCTTTGACAGATTGGCACGTGGACGAGAACGGGGATCTTTTTGGCGAGCTCACGCTGCCTATGGCTGTTGGCCTGGTTGGCGGCGCTACGAAGGTCCACCCGGCGGCGAAGGTAGCGATAAAGATTTTGAATGTGGCCACGGCGGTGGAGCTGGCACAGGTGATCGCAGCCATAGGCCTGGCACAAAATCTGGGCGCGATCAAGGCCCTTTCTACCGTGGGAATTCAGCGTGGCCATATGCGCTTACACGCCCGCCAGGTGGCGATGGCGGCCGGCGCAGATGATGACCAAGTGCAGCGTATCGCCAACCAACTGGTGGCTGAAAAACAGATCAATACAAAGCGCGCCAAAGAACTTTTGGCAGAAATGAATTGAGGAAAGCTAATGAATGAATATGATCCACAAAAAGGATTAATGCGACCGGATCGCCCTGTGGGCATTGTGGGATATGGGGCCTATGTGCCACGTTATCGTTTGCCCGCCGCCGAAGTCTCACGTATGTGGACGGAAGGGGTTGGAGGAGTGCCAATCAAGGAGAAGGCGGTCAGCGGTCTTGACGAAGATGTGATTACGATGTCGATTGAAGCGGCACGAAACACCATTGTAAGGGCGCAGATCGACCCGCGCGAGATTCGTGCGGTGTGGGTGGGCAGTGAGAGTCACCCTTATGCGGTCAAGCCGAGCAGCACGGTGGTGGCAGAGGCGATTGGCGCTGTGCCCCATACGCAAGCGGCGGATTGGGAATTCGCTTGTAAAGCGGGTACAGAAGCGATGCAGGCGGCGATGGGTTTTGTAGGCTCGGGCATGGCAAAGTATGCCCTGAGTATCGGCATGGATACGGCACAAGGACGCCCAGGGGATGCGCTGGAGTATACGGCCGCAGCCGGCGGCGCGTCGGTGCTGATCGGCGCGGCAGAGGAAGCTGTGGCGGTCATCGAAGGCTCCTATTCTTTTGTGACGGATACGCCTGATTTTTGGCGGCGCGCGCATGCAAATTACCCTTCGCATGGGGATCGCTTCACGGGGGAACCGGCTTACTTCAAGCATGTTATGGCTGCGGCTGAGGCGATGATGGAAGCGATGGGGCGTACGGCGCGGGATTACGATTGGGCTGTATTCCACCAGCCTAATGCCAAGTTCCCGCAGCGGGTGGGCAAGATGCTCGGGTTTGCACCGGAACAACTGGCCCCTGGTTTGCTGAGCCCGCGTATCGGCAATACGTATTCTGGTTCGGCGATGATCGGCTTGACGGCGATTCTGGACGTTGCCGCGCCTGACGACCGCATCCTCGTGGTCAGTTATGGCTCAGGCGCCGGTTCTGACGCCTTCGATATGCTGACAACGGAGCGCCTGGCTGAAGTACAGGATCTGGCACCGAAGACTGAGGAGTATATCGCGCGACGTACAGAGATAGATTATGCAACATACACCCGCTTCCGGGATAAGCTGAAGATGTCATAAAGGAAATGCGACTTTAGAAACCCGGTTTTCTGCTAGAGGAAAGGGCCAAAGTTGCCAACCTTTCCCTTTACTACCATCAAAGTAACAGGTTTAAACACAGAAATTTGGCAACTTTCTAAACTGGAAATAATTATGAGTAACGTATCCATCATTGGAATTGGAAAAACGAACGTTCGCGAGCATTGGGATACCTCTATCCGCCACCTGGCATGGTATGCGATCGAGGCTGCACTGGATGATGCGGCTATCAGTAAGGTTGATTCCCTCTATGTGGGCAATATGCTGGCCGGACAGTTAAGCAATCAGAATCATCTTGGGGCATTGGTGGCCGATTTTTCTGGGTTGCGGGGCATTGAGGCGGTGACAGTGGAAGCGGCTGACGCTTCTGGCGGCGCTGCTGTGCGGCAGGCGGTGCTTGCTGTGAAAAGCGGCCTGGTAGAAACGGCGCTCGTGGTTGGTGTGGAAAAGATCACGGATGAGACCGGCACACCGGTCAATGCGGCTCTCGCTTCCGGCTTAGATGCAGACTTCGAAGCGATCCAAGGGTTGACTTACATTGGGGCGGGAGCGCTTTTGATGCGCCGCTACATGTTTGAGCACAATGTGGAAGTGGCTGATTTTGCTGGCTTTAGCGTTAATGCGCATGCTAATGGGGCCAGCAATCCTATGGCTATGTTCCGCAACCGGCTGAAGCCGGAGCGATTTGCGATGGCTCCATTGGTGGCGGATCCGGTGTCTTTGTTTGACGCCGCGCCGACGGGAGATGGGGCGGCGGCGATCATAATTACCCGTACGGAGCGAGCCAGGGATATGGTTCCGCAGCCTGTAGAAATAGCCGGCTCGGCGATGGCTACGGATACGATGGGTTTGCATGACCGCAAGGATATTTTGCGCCTGGCGGCTGCTGCGAACAGCGCGAGCCGGGCAATGGAACAAGCTGGCGTCACACCGGAGGAGATCGATCTGTTTGAGTTGCATGATTCCTTCACAGTGATGGCTGCTCTTTCTTTGGAAGCGTCTGGTTTCGCGGAGCGGGGCCAGGGTTGGCAACTGGCGCGAGATGGTGAGATCGGTCTTGACGGCCGTATTCCGATCAGCACTTTTGGCGGGCTAAAGGCGCGGGGTAATCCCATAGGGGCGACGGGTGTTTTCCAGGTGGTTGAGGTGGCGCAACAGCTGCGAGGCCAGGCGGAAGCGAACCAGGTTGATGGGGCAAAAATGGGGATGGCCCAGAATTTGGGGACGACGGGGGCTACGGCGGTGACGCACGTGCTGCGGTTGAGCTGATAGGTTGAAGGGGCCAAAAACCGGCATTAATGCGATTATTGGGGTGGATCGACGGCCGTTGAGGGCTAGCATGATAGCTTTTGGCAGTTTTGAACCCTGTATTGACAGAGAATGAAAGCCTTATTGTGCATAATAAGGCTTGATTGTGGGGCAGCGACTTGATTGTGCCCGCTTAAAATAAACTCAGTGAATACTGGGAGGATTGAAGAAATAATGGAAGTATCACGTCATTGGCGATTAAACGAACAACGATACAGCCTCGTGGGCGAGGAGTGTGATTCATGCGGGGTTAAGCTATTCCCACCGCGTGATGTTTGCCTGGAATGTGCGGCACCGGCTAAAGAGCTTTATACATTTACGGGCACTGGCGAAATCTTTTCTTACACGACTATTTATGACGCTCCGGCTGGCTATGAGCATAACTCACCTTATACGGTGGCCCTGGTTAAGTTGGATGAAGGGCCGGTTCTGACGGCGCAGTTGACCGATGTAGACAAAGAGGATGTTTATATTGGGATGCCGGTGGAAATGGTGACGCGCAAGCTGCGTTCGGATGGTGAAGAGGGGATGATTGTTTACGGGTATAAGTTCCGGCCTGCTTTGCAGACTCAATACGCGTAATTAACAATTTTAATACTTAACCATGATATGGCCGGACTTGTGAGAGTCCGGCCGTTTTGTTTTCCTGCAAGCTTTCAGGCCAAGGCTGTCCATCTTATTAATTACTCTGACTAATCTACAGAGTTGGAACCGGTTCCTGTTGCAAATTTCTGCGCGAAAGGTCACAGCACCCTTGCTACGGGCTGTTTGATGCTATAATGCCCTAAGCATGGGCTCTAATATTAAAAACAGAGCATTTTCTTGTGTTGGATCTCTTTTGGTCAACCTTGGGTTGGTCCTGGTGTTCGGCGTTGTCCTGGTGATTTTCGCCAGCCAGATGACCCAGGAGGCTGAAAGGGAGTTCGCGCGCAAGCAAGCAGCCGGGGCAGTGCCTGTGGGGCCGGCGTTGAATAGTATCGAACTGCCCGCCGAAGGGGATGGTGCTCCCCAGAACGACGCCCCTCAAGCGGACGTCGAAGCGGTGCTTCCCGATACCGAAGAAGAACCAGCAGGCCCGGCAGAATTGGTTTCCATGGCCGCAGCGCCAGCAGCGGTAGAAGCGCAAAAGAGGCAGCCAACCCGGCTGGTCATCCCCATGCTCGAACTCGATGCCCCGGTGAAAGCGGCCGAACTGCTCACCTGGCAAGAAGGTGACAAGCTTTATACCCAGTGGACAGTGCCGGAAGAGTTCGCCGCCGGCTGGCACGGAGACAGCGCGCCCCTGGGGGAGGTGGGAAACACAGTGCTAAATGGCCACCATAATGTGCATGGCGAGGTTTTTCGCGATTTAATCAACCTGCCGGCTGGCGAGGAGATCATCATTTACGACGGCGACCAGCCCTTCACCTACCAGGTGACCAATATGGAGTTGTTACGCAATCAGGGTGTACCATTAAGGGAAAGGCTGGCCAACGGCCGTTGGTTTCATTCTACAGAGGACGAGCGGCTGACCTTGACCACTTGCTGGCCTTATACGAGCAATACACACCGTTTAGTGGTTGTCGCCCACCCGGTAGACGGCAAAGGGTTAGCCCAGGCGGGCGGTTGAGGCCAATGATGATCATCAACCGTCAATCTATCAGCGCCAATCAAAAATCGCCAATCGTCAATCGAGAGTCGATTCGCGGCAAACATTTATCAGCTGGCCCGAGGAGGGACCAATGAAGAAATATGCATGGATAATTTTGGTGATGGTTATGACCCTGACCGTCGGGACCATGAACGTATTCGCACAGGACGATCGCGGCAACATCAGCGGGCGCGTGTATAACGACCTGGATGGCAACGGCGTCTGCGCCGGCACTGGCGAACCGGGCGTCGGTGGCGTTGGAATTCAGTCTGCGAGTATCGAAGGAAACCAGATGGCCGTGACCACCCAGTCCGATGGCAATTACCAGCTGACGACGGTCACTTTCGGCACCTGGACGGTGCGCGTCGTTCCCGGGGACGGCTGGCGGGTGACTTCTAGCCAGGATCAACAGGTCGTGGTCAATAACGAAAATCGGGAGCCGACAGGCATCGACTTCTGCATCACCCAGATCCAAACGGTCCCACCGGATGGCGGCGCCCCAATCGCCCAACCATTGGCGATCGCCGCGCTGGCCGGTTTCGGCCTGCTGACGGCCGGGTTTATCGTGTTGTGGCTGGGCAAGCGGGTCATTTGAGCTTCATGGGGAAAACGGCCGTTATGGACGCTTAACCAAGCAGCCTGCTAAGCCCAAACGCTGCAGCCTGGCGGTCGTGTGCATTTATCCTCCAGACCAGCAAAGCCATCGCGCTCAAAGGCAGCGATGTGACGAACGATATGTTGGCGGGACAGCTTGAGGACATCGGCAATGCTCTTTTTTGCCAACCCTCATCGCGCCAATTTATGACGCTACCGTGCTAGGTCACAACGTAACCAATATTTCTGTTAAATCAAATATACGGGTATAAATTCCGCCCGGCATTACAAACTCAGTTCGCATAGCTAACATAGTTACAACGAAATCAGTATAGACGCGGCCGGACTCTTGCAAGAGTCCGGCCGTTTTGTATTCCTAGCTGTTTTCATAACGAGGTTGTGTGCCGTACTGGAATGTCGACGGCGGTCTGCACGACGATAGACAAAGGGGGAATGATTGGTTGATGGCCACTGATTGATGAACTCAAGTGTTGAGCCAATCTGGTTGGACTTTGTT
>JAACFF010000505.1 GCA_009937635.1 Chloroflexota bacterium | reverse complement strand
TCCTGACTGCGGGCAGCAGGCGCAAAACTTCTCACCTGTATCAGGTCAGATCAATCTCCATCGTGCCTGCCGATACGGGGACCTGCATATTCAAGGAGCGATCACATATGGTGAGTGTAAAAGGCACGTCTGTTGTGACCACAACTTGCTCCTGATCACCCATAAGACTCAACGTGCCGTTCAACCCTAAGGGGTAGTTCTGCACACCGTAGTGGCGATCCGTGTCCAGATAGCGGTGCCAGACCGCGCGCCGCAAGGGCCAGTCAACCGACAATCCAATAATATCTTCGATGAGCATGGCGATGGGCGTTAAGCCCGTCCAACCGACGAAATTAGAGCGGGCTGGATCACCAGGATCAGCGCTTTCCGGCGCATAGTTCTCCCACAGCGTGTCGGTGTGTTGGAAGACGTCGGATACGTTCCGTAAATGGTTATAGGCGATCTCGTGTACCAATGCGTTTTGTCCTACCGTGCGCAGACCCTTGAGGACCATGAAGTTGGTAGGTGACCAAACCGCGCCCCGCCAATAATCACCGCCCTGCGGTTCATACCCTTGGCTATCGGCGGAAAGACTTGGAATGCGGTGCGCCACTTTAAATACACCCTTTTCACGCAGTTGGCGTATAAATGGCGCGAGATTCTCTTCAGAGATTAGCGTCTTATCGATTAAACCCCAATAGGCGCCAATGCTTTTGGCCATGCTAAAATGGCCGTGCATATCGACGTCCTGGTAGAATCCGGTCTCTTCGTTCCACATGCGCTCATTGATCAGGCGTTTCAGAGCCGCATGCTCCTCGGCCAGTTCGGGTACGTAGTCAGTTTCGCCAAGCAGGTTAGCCATTCTTTCCAAGACAGAGCAATTAATCGCCGCCTGCATACTGGCATCAACCCATGACCAATGCCGATGATAGCGCTGGCCGCCAGGGAGACGCGGCTGGTTGTTCATGCCACTGCTCAGTCCAGTGGCCCAATACAGACCGTCAGGCCAGGAGCGGTGAGCGCGAAACCAACGATGGAAGGCAAGCAAAGGCCAAAATACCGCGTCCAGACGGCTGTCATCACCGCTGAGACGATAGTGTCTCCACTCCGCCCAGGCCAGGATGTTGGGTCCGGTACCATCCGGGTCAAAGGGAGAAAAGAAATCATAGCCCTCTTCAGCATGGATCTCACGGCAAATAGCGCCATCGACGTGTTGCTTGGCATAGAAATTATCAAGGGCATTGATGAAGGGAAAGGAACGACGGCCGTACGCGCCAAATTGCACCATAAAAGCACTATCCCACATAAGAATATGCTCATTAAAGGCGGGATTGATGTAGCGAGATACAAGACCGCTGGATCTTTTTGGACGGTGCAGGTGTGACCAGGCCATCTCCCAGGCTCTCCAATACAACTCTATCCATTGTGGGTGATCGGGGAGAATGGGCACCGGCAGCAGCTCTTTTGCAGTCTGGAAGGGTGTGATTTGCTCGCGTTGAACACTCTGGCTGCGGAAGGGGTTCTTCTTTACCAGCGACTCTGCCGGACGGGGATAAGTCGGGTTAGGCATGGTCAGTTTGTAATCCACAGTTCACCTGTTCCGACCAGGCGAATGTTGCTCTCATCAAGGGAGAGCACACGCAGATTGTAGCGCGCAACCACATTTTCTCGCAATTTGCCGGTCCACACAAGTGAATCGCCCACCGCAATATTGGGATAGCCGTCCCGGCCGCTTAACCTGGCCAGTTCACCAGCCTGGCTGCCCACTCCCGGCGTTTCCATGCCCTCAAAGGTTAACGTCGTGCCAGGAATTTCGCGGCCGACGGGCACCCTATAGTCCATGACGATGTTGCTGTAGTGCAAGCGGGCGTCCAGATTTTCGGCGCTGGCCAGCTCAATTGGTTCCGGGTACAGAATCACCAGCTCAACTGGACCAGCAACTGGTAAACCGCCAAAGAGAGAAGCGGTGACGCGCAAATTGTAATTGCCGAATACGCCCGGAGCTATTACACCACTCCAATAAAAGGAATCCCCTAGACGTCTGAACGCCGTTTCACCATCGATAGTAACCTCGTGCGAATCGTCAGAATCAGAACGGCCGACATAGGTTAGTCGCGTACCGGGAACGGAATCACCCGGCCGCAAAGTAACGGTATGCGCCGGCATTACAAAGGAGAGCGTGTCGCCTTTTGGCGTAGGTGCAAGCTCCGGCGTCGGGGACGCCGGAGCCAGGCTAAACGGAACATCCGGCACACTGCAAGCCAGGGCAGGCAGCGCCAGCAAGAAAAAAAAGAGGGAGATGGTCCAAATTCGCACCTGTTTTTTTATGAATCTACAGTCTCTATGGTAATTGACTTGATAAGATCTCCGGGCGGCGCCTGCGGATCGACGGCTGGATCACGAGGCGTAATGCCCTTCACGACATCCATGCCCTCGGCAATTCGACCGAATATGGTGTAACCACCATCCAGATGCGTTGCCGGGGCTAGGGTGACATAAAATTGGCTACCATTCGTATCCGGTCCGGAATTGGCCATGGCCACCACGCCTTCGCTGTCATGGGAGAGGCCGGCGTCTACTTCATTGACAAACTCGTAACCTGGGCCACCCATTCCCGTGCCGGTAGGATCGCCGGTCTGGGCCATAAAACCAGGTAGCACACGATGAAAGGTCACTCCGTCGTACCAACCTTCGTTGGCCAGGAAGACAAAGCTGTTAACGGCCAGAGGAGCCGCTTCTGCGTCAAGCTCGATCAAAAATTGATCGCCGTTTTCCATCGTCACGCGGGCTATGTAAGTTTTGCCTTCGTCCAGGGCCATGGGAGGCGGCGCATCATACTGCCTGGCTGCCATTTCTTCGACAGCAATGGTGGAACTGATAAAGTTATCCCAAACGGTGAAATCGATGGGCAAACCCTGTCCGGCGACAATTTCACCATTGACAATGGCGGAAGGCGTGCCGGGGAGGCCGAGTTGAACGGCCTCTTCTTCTAACGATGTGACATAGGGCGCATAGACGCCATTGTCTAAATCGGACGCAAATTGATCTTCATCCAGGCCCAAGTTGCCGGCCAGATCAACAAACCAATCCCGAGCCGCCGCTTCGTCAAGGCCAGACCATTCGCCCTGGTTTTCATACAGTTCATCATGGTATTCCCAGAATGCGTCCTGTGCGCCGGCCGCTTCTGATGCTTCGGCCGATTTCTGTGCGTTGCCATGAATCTCATTTAAGGGAAAATGACGATAAGCTATTTGAACTTGTTCCGGATAGGCATCTACCAGACGCCCGAGCAGGGGAGCAAACCCCGCGCAACCCGGTCATTGGAAATCGCCATACTCGATTATCGTAATCAGCGGATCTTCTGCCCCTTTGGTCCAGTCGCGGTCACGTGCGACGCCCGCCTCTTGCGGCGTTTTGGCGATGGCGATGGCATCCCCTGACAATTCCGAGGGTGCTCGTTCGACCACGGCCTCAGAAACCGCCGCCGACTTGGAACTATCTGCCGCTGCTTCGTCGGATGACTCTGTTGCGGGATCAGTCGCTCCCGATGTACCACAAGCTACCAGCAGCAACAAGAAAGGTAATAGCAATATCTTTCGCATATTTCACTCCTAAATAATCGTTTGCCGGGCATTCTACCACGTTCAAACAGTTAGCGGTAAAATCATCATCGGAGGATAAATCAACATGAATCGACGTCTTTTTTTTACCACCATCTTACTCATTTTGACTGTTTTTCTGGTCACATCCTGCGGCACGGCCCCACCTGCAGAGCCGACGCCTACTCCTTCCGCAGATCCTGATCAGAGCAAATCGGAGCCAGCGCTTTTACCAGCAGAGCCGGCAGAC
>JAACFF010000504.1 GCA_009937635.1 Chloroflexota bacterium | reverse complement strand
CGGCATTTTCTCTATTGTCCGACCCCTGGAGTATGCCGGCCCCCGATACCATGATTAGTGAACCCGGACCGCCGGAAGGCAGAAAATAGTTTCGTGCGGGGAAATCTTCCCCCTCTTCAGCCAAAAAACGATGTAGATAATAATGGTTCACAAAACCCACATCTATTTCTCCGGCAGCTACCCCGGCAACAATGGGTGTGTTTTTGGGATAAACCAAGGGATCGTTGGCCTGAATACCTTCTAACCATTCTTGCGTCTTCGTTTCACCCCAGGTAGCGCGCATTGCGGTAACCATCGCCTGGAATGAACTGTTGGTCGGCGCCCATCCGACTCGGCCTTTCCATTCAGGATCAACAAATCCAAAAATGTCGTCGGGCAGTTCAGCTTCTGGATCATTGATGAGTTCCCGATTGTAGACCACCGTACGGGCGCGGCCAGAAATACCCAGCCACTCTCCATCCTTAGAGGCAAATCGAGAAGGCACCTTATCCAACGTTTCTTTCGCTATCGGGGCCAGGAGGCCAGCCGCTTGTACCGCTCCAAGCCCACCAGGGTCTTGAGCATAAAAAACATCAGCCGGGCTACTATTTCCTTCCTCTAACAACAAGCCCGCTATTTCAGATGTGCTGC
Organism: Chloroflexota bacterium; assembly: GCA_009937635.1. Lineage (GTDB taxonomy): Bacteria > Chloroflexota > Anaerolineae > Promineifilales > Promineifilaceae > JAACFF01. The sequence continues at coordinate 3,215 of JAACFF010000504.1, read as the reverse complement.
CATATCGCACTTCTACTTCGATCCCGCTCACTTCTTCAAACTGATCAATGAGCGGTTGCACCAAACTCTCCGAGCGACCAGAGTATATAACCAGGTTGCCTGGGTCTGCCGCGTTGTCATTTGAAGGGCTGGGAGCATCATTGCCGTCCGTAGAGGACGGTTGGCAAGCTACCAACATAAGGATCAAAACCACGATGACGGCCGAAATGGAGGTTTTTCGCTGTCTGTCGATCTAATCTCTCCTACAATAATCACTTAGCGAAGCTGAACTAAGTAGTCATTATTTTCCTCTTCCAGCAAGAGATTATGGGCTGAAGGATTGTGCAGATCAAGGCAAGGCGTTAAATCGACTCTTAACCCTGGCTGTGCGTGATTTTGAACCAGGGTTAAATAGAAATCAGGAAGCTACTTAGCCTACTCTGGCTGCGGCCGGTGTCCTCACCGTGCAGCCTTGACTGCCTCGGTCTGACCGGCCAGAGCCTGAGTGGTTACCAAATTAGTAATCAAAAAGGGGCGATACCTACGGTACCACCCCTTTATTTCAGCGTTTTGGGATCAACGGCTAGCGGAACAACTCTCGCACGATGATCAGTCGTTGAATCTGGCTTGTACCTTCGTAGATCTGGTAAATCTTGATGTCGCGCATCAATTTTTCTACTGGATATTCAGACATGTAACCATAGCCACCAAACACCTGTACCGCGTCAGTGCAAACCTTCATGGCCATATCGGCCGCATAAGCCTTGGCAAAGGCTGCCGCTGTAGTGTTACGACTGCCACTGTCGACAGCCCAAGCTGCTTTGTATACGAGTAATCGAGCCGCCTCAACTTGCATGGCCATGTCAGCAATCATATGGCCAATCGCCTGGTGTTGCCAGATTGGTTTCCCCATAGCCACACGCTCTTTAGCATACTGGATTGCTTCATCCAGGGCACGTTGGGCGACACCAACAGCGCCAGCAGCTACCGACGGCCTGCTGTGGTCAAAGACGCCCATCGCATAATAGAATCCCTTACCCTCTTCACCCAAGAGATGCGTTACAGGCACCTTAACATTGTCGAAAATGACTTCGGCCGTATCTGTTGCATGTTGCCCCATCTTTTCAAATGGCTGACCGGTACTCACACCATCCCAATTCCGATCGACAATGAAAAAGCTCATACCTTTGTACCGGCTCTTGGTGCCGCGTAGTTCAGGATCAGTATAAGCCAAAACGGTATAGAAATTTGCGTTGGTGGCGCCTGTGATAAACGTTTTGCCGCCTGTAAGGACATAATGGTCGCCATCCTTAATTGCTATTGTGGAAATACCCGACACATCGGAACCGGCTTCCGGTTCTGTCACACAATATGCGCATAATTGGCCATTAGCCATGCGGTTGCCATACTCAGTTTTCTGATCCTCATTACCGGCAATAAGAATAGGCAACATGCCCAGGCCGTTTACACCTATGGCCGTGCTAATGCCGGAACATCCCCAGGACAATTCTTCAGTAACCAGGCACTCCTCGATCATACTTAGACCAAGACCCCCATACTCCTCCGGCGTATTCATCGTGGTCAACCCCAGTTCTTGCGCCTTCTTAATAATAGGCCACGGGAACTCATGTGTCTTGTCGTAATGTTCGGCATTGGGCGCGATCTCGTTACGTGAAAAATCACGTGCCAACTTCTGGATCATTTCGTGTTCTTCGCTCAGATTGAAACTGACTGAATCGTTCATTGTTGCGGCTCCTTTCTTCTTTTTGGCGGCTTAGGGTTTATGCCGGCAATTCACGCTATTGACTCAACCTTAACCCGTGAAAACCTCTCTCAATAAATTTGCCAGGAAATCTATTCCTGTTCGTCTTTGCCACCGTCCGACGGCTCAGATGCAGGTCGTTCTTCTGCTGGTTCATTGACCTCTTCTGACTCTTGCTTATCCGCCGCATCACCGGTTAGCTCTTCTTCTATAGAGTCGGCGCTTTCCACTTCTGCTTTCTCTTCACTTTCGCCGGCCTGCGCTTTCTCATCTTTGTCTGCAACCGTTCCTTCTAAAGTCGCCAGATCCACGCTGATGACTTCATCCTCTTGAGATACCTCGATGATTGCCTCACGTGGAACTGATCCTTGTTCAGCCAGGGGTCCCTTGACAAAAACACGGGAAAGAGAAATGCCGACAATAGTACCGGTCTCATCCAGAATGACGTCACCAACAGTACCAAGTTTTGTTCCGCCCGGTGTATGCACTTCATAGCCTTGTAGCTGCCTTAGACGTTTCCAGTTATCAACTTCAGGCAACTCTTTATTGTTAGTAATAACGTCTGTATCCTTTACCAGGATGACATCAATCCCAAAGAGTACAACATTTTCACTATGAATCACCTGTGCCCTACGCCGAAACATGCCTTCCGTGCCCAAGTAAAGACCGGCCAGTTCTTGAAGATCAGCATCAACATACACATCCTTTGTCCGACCAAGCATTCGTCCTTCTGTTACGCTGATGATCGGTTTGTTCTCGAGGTCCTTTCCTAGTCGCATGAGATACTCCTTGCTGAAATGAGAAAATGCATTGCGGCCTGCTAATAATTCAGTTACATATGCCAATGCTATACAAAGAATTATAGTACGAGTTCACATGAGGGTAAAGCATCATAACGCACTATGTCATAAAGTCATGATTACGCCTTCAATTTCCGCGCATGTCATCAATTTGAAAAATCCGCAGAGACTATCTACCCTCGCCCTCCAAACGTATCCTACGTAGGCGTTCAAGAAGCTCACTAATCATCATTGCCGTAGCTCCCCACACTTTGTACCCTGCCACATCGTAATAAGGAACCATGATATCATGCCCGCGAAAATCCCAAGGTTCTTCGCCGCGGGTTGCCGAATCAAGCAGATAATGCAACGGCACCTCGATAATCTCGGCTACCTCATCCGGATTGGGCACAAAATGGGGCCGTTCACCGTTACAATACCAGGCGACAAACGGATGGACCTCAAAATCTGACGGGGGAATATAGAGAGAAGCGAGTTCACCCAGAACCTCCAAACCGTTGGAAGAGATTCCAATTTCTTCCTCTGTTTCACGCAATGCGGTCATCAACAGAGTCTCTTGCTTCTCGTGCTGCCCTCCGGGGAAAGACATCTGGCCTGCATGAGAATTCAAATCATCCCGTCGCCGGGTCAAGACGAGGTGTAACTCACCTTCTCCATAAAACAGCAAGAGTAAA
>JAACFF010000123.1 GCA_009937635.1 Chloroflexota bacterium | reverse complement strand
AACCCAGAAACCATCAAGCGTCACGTCGTGCATTGGAATCTCGTCGCTGTCTCCATCTTCGCTGCCCATCAGAAAAGTGCCTGCGGGTACGTAAACCATCGCCATTTTGTCTTGCGGCCGTTCCCATACACTGCCCAAGGTCGGTTCAGGTGGGGGCAGATTTGGATCCTGCGTTGCCCTCGGGCTGGGCTCAGCGGTCGCCGTATTTACCGGCTCTGGTGTTGTAGTGGCTGTTGCGGAGGAAACAACGGCCGCGATTTCTACGCCGCTTTCGTCCGTTGCTTCCGGCATATCATCTCCACCACCCCCAAATATTGAACGGATACCAAAGGCCAGCAAGAGAACCACGACAATGGCCCCAACCCACCAGGCCCAGGCCGGCAATCGCAATCTGGCCTCCGACCCCTTTTTTTCAAGAGAGGGAGGAAACGGAGCGGACTCTTGAGTTTTCTCTTCGACGGCCGAAACCACACTCGCTTCAGCAACCAACTCCTCTGCTGACGTATCCGGCACCGCTTCAGGGCCGGCTTCATCCTGGACCGTTTGTTGCACAGCGACCACCGGTGGCTCTATTTTCGCTGTTGGCTGCGCCATAAGCTGCTGCACTGCCTCCGCCAGCTCCATTGCCGTCTGGTACCGCTCCTCCCGATCCTTGGCCATCACCTTGTCGATGACCGCCTGCGTCCCCGCAGGCAAATCCGGATTGGCCGCCAGCACATCCGGCACCGGCTCGGTGACGTGCATCAGCAACTGTTTCACCGTCGTCTGCGCCACATAAGGCTGCACCCCGGCCAGCATCTCGTAGAGCATCACCCCCAGGGCATAGATATCGCTGCGGCCGTCGAGATCCTCATCTTCCTGCACCTGCTCCGGACTCATATAGGCCGGCGTGCCGCGCAGGGTCACGGTGTGCGTCGCCTCCGTCAGTTGCGCGATACCGAAATCAGCCAGGTACGGCCGTCCTTCCCCATCAAAGAGTACATTATCCGGCTTCAAGTCACGGTGGATGATGCCCTTCTCATGCGCCAGATCCAGCGCCGGAGCCAGGCGATTCAGATAACGGCTGACCTCCTCCAGCGCCAGGGGCTGCCCCACCATCCTCTCGCCCAACGTTCCACCGGACATGTAACGCATGACCAGGTATGGCCATCCCTCGTCCTGGCCAAAGTCGTACACGGGCACAATGGCCGGGTCCTCCAAACTGGCGATCATTTTCGCCTCGCCTTCAAAACGCTGCAAGGAACGAAGATCTTCCGTGAACTGGCGCGGCAGCACCTTAATCGCCACCCGCCGTTCAAAGAGCGAATCCAGGGCAAGATACACCGTGGCCATGCCACCCTGTCCCAATTCACGCTCAATTTGATACCGGCCGATCTGTCGTGCCATATTTCCCACTCCTGAGTAAACTGCGCTTCTGACGCGCCGATTATACGCTAAGGTCTAAGCCTTCACAATCTAGCTGAAAAGCGCTTTCATTCACCATCTCGGCACTCTTCAACATGTTTTCAACATGTTTACCTCTCCAGTCCGGCGACTCGCGCAATCCACCACCTTCAACATGTTTTCAACATGTTTGCCTCTCCAGCCGCAGAATTCATTCTGCGCGTCTGTGGTAGGGGTGAGACAGGCGGGTACGGCCTCGCCCGTTCACCGACATCTGGCCTCCCGCCTCTTTCGCCTAAACAACCTCACCTAAATTGTGGTAGGGGCGAGACAGGCGGGTATCGCCTCGCCCTTTCACCGACATCTGGTCTCCCGCCTCTTTCGCCCAAACAACCTCACCCAAATTGTGGTAGGGGCGAGACAGGCGGGTAGCGCCTCGCCCTTTCACCGACATCTGGTCTCCCGCCTCTTTCGCCCATACAACCTCACCCAAATTGTGGTAGGGGCGAGACAGGCGGGTAGCGCCTCGCCCTTTCACCAACATCTGGCCTCCCGCCTGTTTCGCCCAAACAACCTCAGCAGAAACGCATAAAAAGAAAACAGCCCTCCCCGAAAATCGGGAAGGGCACAAACGCCACTACTACTGCGGGTTAATATCTTTAAACCGCTTCAGTCTCTTCTTCCACGGCATCCGCCGGCAGTTCCATACTTTCAAGACGCGTGAAAGTAAGCTGGTCTTCTTCCTCATCAATGCGCACGCGGTCCCCAGCCTCAAACTCCCCTTTAAGCAGTCGCACAGAGAGAGGGCTTTCCACGAAACGTTGGATCGCTCGCTTCAGCGGTCTCGCACCGAAATCCTGATCATAACCCTGTTTGGCCAGCCAATACTGGGCCGCCTCCGTCAATTCTATAGTCAGTTCACCATGTTCAGCCAAACGCATTTGCACATCTTTCATCTGCATGTTGACAATCTGTACGACATCTGCCTCATCCAGTGGTTCAAAGATGATAATCTCGTCGATGCGGTTGATGAATTCCGGACGGAACGTCTTTTTCAGAGCATCGTCAATCCGCTTATGTTCGACCGCTTCATCTTTATCGTGCCCCCCGACGAAACCAAGCGCACCAGAGCGCTTCACAAAAGACGTGCCCACGTTGCTGGTCATGACAATAACTGTATTGCGGAAGTTAACCATGCGACCTTGTCCATCTGTCAAACGGCCGTCATCAAGCAGTTGCAGCAGCGCATTCCAAACATCCGGATGAGCTTTCTCGATTTCATCGAACAACACCACCGAATACGGCCGTCTCCTTACCTGCTCCGTCAGTTGTCCACCCTGTTCATAGCCGATATAACCTGGAGGAGCCCCAAATAGCCGGCTCACAGTATGCTGTTCGCGGTACTCGCTCATGTCAACCCGCACCAGCGCATCTTCGTCATCAAAGAGGAACTCAGCCAATGCCTTGGCCAATTCCGTTTTACCCACACCAGAGCTACCCAAGAAGATAAAAGAGCCGATCGGCCGGCGCGGGTCGCTGAGACCGGAGCGACTACGACGTATCGCATCCGACAATACCTCGATAGCGCGATTCTGCCCCACAATCCTTTCGTGCAGCCGATCTTCCATTTGCAGCAGCTTCACGGCCTCCGTTTCCATCATCTGCGTCAGCGGAATGCCAGTCCACGCTGCCACAACCTCGGCGATGTCCTCCGCATCCACTATCTCATCCAATTGCTGGTCCGTTTGCCACCCTTCGTACCGTTCCGAGAACTCTGTCTCCAGGCGCAACCGTTCAGCGCGATGCCTGGCGGCTCGCTCATAATCACGGACCGTGTGCGCCTCCTCTTCATCCAGCGTCAACTGGTCCATTTCCTTCTTCAATTCCTTGAGCTCAGAGGGCAGCGTATGTAAAGCTACGCGCAATTTTGCCGCGGCTTCGTCCATCAAGTCAATCGCCTTGTCCGGCAAATGTCTATCCGTAACATAGCGTGAAGAAAGCTTTGCTGCCGCTACCAATGCCTCGTCCGAATAGGTAACGTTGTGGTGAGCCTCATATCGCCCGCGCAGACCCTGCAGCATTTCGATCGTGTCCTCAACAGACGGTTCGTCTACAAATACAGGCGCGAAGCGGCGCTCAAGCGCACTATCACGCTCAATGTACTGCCGGTACTCGTCCAGAGTTGTCGCTCCTACGGCCTGCAATTCACCCCGAGCCAAAGCAGGCTTGAGCATATTGCTGGCGTCCATCGCGCCCTGAGCAGATCCTGCACCAACAACCGTATGCAATTCATCAATAAAGAGGATAATTTCACCTTGTGCGCGCTGGATCTCTTCCATAGCCGCCTTTAATCGCTCCTCGAATTCACCTCGAAAACGGCTACCTGCGATCATAGCCCCCAAATCCAGAGCCACAACGCGTTTGTTGAGCAAGTTCTCGGGCACATCGTTAGCTGTAATCTGTATCGCCAATCCTTCCACAATCGCCGTCTTGCCCACACCCGCCTCGCCGATGAGCACTGGGTTGTTTTTAGTGCGACGACTAAGGACCTGTATAACCCGCAGGATTTCACTTTCGCGGCCAATTACCGGATCCAGCCGCCCTTCGCGCGCCATTTGCGTTAAATCCCGGCTGTACTTTTCCAGCGTGCGGTAGCGATTTTCCGCCTGCCGATCCGTCACGCGCTGGCCACCACGCAGAGTCTTTATAGCATCAAGCACACGTTCGCGTGAAACTCCAAACTCTTGCAAGATTCGTGCAGTCGCCGTATTTCGCTCGCCGAGTATTGCCAGAAAAATATGCTCCGTGGAGATATATTCATCTTTTAAGCGATTGGCCTCTCGCTGAGCCAATTCCAGGACCGTGCGAATTCGGGGCGTATAAAAGACCTGCCCCACACCGCCACCATAAACAGCAACCTTGGGGCTGGATTTCAACTCTTCATCCACGCGATCCCGCATTGCCCCTGCATCCACGCTCAGTCTCTCAAGTATTTGGGGAATAGCACCTTCATTCTGCTCCAACATAGCCAGGAACAGATGCTCAGTATCTACCTGGGTATGGCCATACCGCTGCACGATTTCGTAAGCCCTTGCCGCGGCATCTTGGGCTCTTTCAGTAAATCGATCAAAACGCATAATCTGTTTTCCTTGTCTCGTTTTCTATTAAAAGTGGCCGTCATTTAGAAAAATCCAATTCGATAATTTAGGGACAATCTTTGTGGTTGCCCAACTGGGTAGATATTAGCCCTACCCATACCAATATGCATATTACCAAAATAAATCTATACTGTTCGTAAATGACATCACTTTCGGGATTGATCTAATTCCAGCCTAATGAGTTTAAGAGCCAAAGATTGGATTCACGTAAGATCAGCTCATCCGTTCCGGACAGTCCAATTATTTCTCATAAAAGCCCAACAATAATTGAACAAAGACTTTGATCTGAGAACATTTTCTACGTTCACCACCGTTAATCTACATCCCATATTCAAAGAATTCGGGTCCCATCCGCATCATGCTCATCACCCCAGGCCAAAATCTTCAGCGGCGTAATCTCTATTAGCTGCCACTTAGCGCTGTCATCATAACGAAAATCCCACTCATATTTATTAAGGAAGAAATCGGCCAGCTTGTCAATGACACTTCTTGGCGCAACATGAGCTTCCCCCTCAATAATAACGACCTTCATAGCATCAGGAAGCGCTAGAGCAACGCTCTGGTTTCCACGTAGATTAGCAAACTTTTGCGTGTCTGACCCTGTGCAGATCCAAATCTTATCTTCTAGCCAGATGAACCACAGCGGTGTAATATGGGGACGGCCATCAAAACGAACCGTTGCCAACCATATCTCCTTCTGCCGGCCAAGCCTGGCCTCCATAGCCCGCCAGCGCGCGGGATTGCGTCGTTTCATGGCGTCATTTGATCCAAAAGATGGCCATCTCCGAGGCATCTCATCATTAACTTAGGGAACAACGCCATTATACTTGAGGCACGCTATTTATGCAGAAGTCAAGCGATTATTACGCCAGATCACCTCTTCCACAGCTAGGCGCTTGCCCAATAGCTGTTCGCTCAAATCAGCCAGAGACTGGGATCTGGCGGAAGTAAACAGGCGTACGCTGCCCCTTTGTCCGGCAGGGGCCAATAATTGCTGGCGGGTCAGTACACGACCCATCTGCCGGGCTACCGCCGGTGCGGGATCGATGATCGTCACGCGAGCCCCCGTAGCATTTTCTTCGATAATTCGTTCGATTAACGGCCGTACAAAAGGATAATGGGTGCACCCCAAAACCAGGGTATCTACCCCGCTTGCCAACATCGGATCCAAAACCTTTCGCAACAGCGCTTCCGTGTCCGTGGCCGCAACATATCCTGATTCAATTAATGGTACCAGCCCCCGACACGGATTTTCGATAACCTCCACATCTTGGGCAAATCGAGACATCAACTGCGCATAGCGCGGACTGGAAAAAGTGTTTTCCGTTGCCAATACCCCCACCTTCCCGCTGCGTGTCTCCAACGCCGCCGGTTTGACGGCCGGCTCCATTCCCACAAAATGAACCTGTGGCAAGGTTTTCCGCAGAGTATTCAGCGCCGCCGCCGATGCCGTATTGCATGCCACAACAACTATTTTCGCTCCCTCGCTCAAGAGAAAACGTGTGATCTCCTCGCTATAGCGACGAATCTCAGCCAAAGAACGCGAACCATAAGGCACATGTGCCTGATCCGCAAAATACAACAGTTGTTCGTTAGGGAATAATGCCTGAATCGGGCGCAACACCGACAATCCGCCCACACCGGAGTCAAAGATACCAATAGGTTGATCGGCCGTTATCGTCAAGATCTTGTCAAGTTGGTTCAGCGATCCGCCAAATTTTGCTCGCGTCAGCGACCATTCTGCGATGCCATCGTCAGGGCTTCAAACAGTGCCAGCATCGCTGGGTCATTCTGTATCAAGTTCTCTGGATGCCATTGCACCCCAACGGCAAATGGGTGACCTACCAGTTCTAGACCTTCTACGAGACCATCAGGAGCTACGGCCGTCACCGTTAGATCTGCGGCAATATCGCGCACACCTTGATGGTGTAGGCTATTCACCGGCACCGTTTCACGTTGCACGATTGTCGCCAACCGCGAGTCGGGACTCACCTCGACCGTATGTGGAACGTCACTGCGCCGGCCATTTAGATAATAATCATGTTTGATGCCTTCAGGTCTCTGGCTGGCTAAGTCCTCCCACATCGTGCCCCCAAGAGCAACATTCAACACCTGGAATCCACGGCATATTGCCAAAAATGGCTTGTTCAACTTCGTAGCCTGCTGCACAACGGTGATCTCTACCCGGTCCCGATCCGCATCAATACCTCGCAAAGCATCGTGACGATTTCCGCGATAGAAGTCCGGATCAATATCACCACCACCAGGCAACACAAGCCCATCCACGCGTTCTACGATCGCCAGTAGATCCTCGTCACTTAAACCAAGGGGGATAAGCAGTGGAATACCGCCTCCAGCAACGACAGCTGTTACGTATGCACGCATCAGACCAAACAGCGGCCGGTTTGTATCCCGGCTATACTTGCGATAGGTGGTAAGTCCAATGAGTGGATGTGCTTGCTTAGAAGATGACAATGATGATGCGGATGGCATGAAACGAGCCCCAATTACAAAAAGGGTGGAAAACCTGCAATTTTCCACCCAGTCTATTATCCCTTAGTCCGGCTCAATGCCGGATCATTCAATTGTTGGAGAGAAAATGCGAGTTAGACGATAAGTTACTTACCATAAATGCGTCTTTCACGTAACCGGGCCGACTTGCCGGTTCGTCCACGCAGAAAGTAAAGGTTTGCGCGTCGCACATGAGCATGCCGGTGAACATCTATCTTTTCAATGCGTGGAGAATTCAACATGAATGTACGTTCAACGCCAATACCATTTGAGGCAATACGACGCACGGTGAAGTTGCGATTATTGCCACCATTACGCAAGCGGATAACCGTACCGCGTACCATTTGCACACGTTCATTGCGCTGTCCCACGTTAATGCGTACGTAGATCGTCACATTATCGCCAACGTGAAGCTCCGTTAGATCCTCTCTTTCGTCATCAAAGGTTTTGAGTAGCAAGTCAGACATAACCTTCTCTCCCAACTCGGGCTATTAACACCCGCTTATACTCGTTCCAGCCAATAAGACTATCCGACGGATCAGGCCTTTGCTGAATCCCTCGGCAATATCCATTACTCTAAAATTGTACTCGTACAAAAAGAGAGCCCGCCTGGCGGGCTAAGCACTGAACTATAGCACGCAACGAACGCTCAGGCAAGAACCTACCGTACCATTTCGAAAAACTCTTAGTTGTCAGCCGTAGCTAGAGAAACGAAAAACCCCGGTGAATTACACCGGGGTCTACTTGCAAGATCTTACTCTTTAGAAAGCGAAGCGGTCGCCTGGCGACATTCTGAACGTGAATCCAACCTCAACAATCAGTTCTGCTCAGTTTAAGCAGATTTCTTCAACACAGGTAGACCATTCTTGGTCTCACTGACCATGTATCCTTCCGGAACCGCGTCCAATGAGCCTTCATCTTTGATCTCCTTAGCGAAGAAATAGATGGTTTGTGTGTTGCCGCTCTTAAGAACTGTATCACGCTTATGCAGATAGTAGGTACGGTCTTTGGCGTTTGTGTAACTGTATGCCATTTTTATCCTTCCTTATGTGCCGTCACTCATATAACTGAAAACAAACATTGTGCCGCTAAATGGTTAAGGTAACGGCCTAAAAACAATCAAAATCGACACGAAGTGCCATACTAGGCCAAAATAATTGTGCAAGCAAACGATGGCTGGAAAAATAAGATAGAGATGAGTGTATGGCTCTTTGACGCTCGATTTCTGCACTGCTATACTCTCAGCTTGCCCACATTTTCAAAACTAGATGTGGTGTGCTTACTATTTGGTAGGCGCTAAGCATTTCACTATTGTGTAACATCTCGCACAGGACTGGAAACAATAATGTCAGAAAAAGATAAACTTGTATCTCGCAAAGAAGACTTCAACGAATGGTATAACACTCTGGTTCTAAAGGCCGATTTGGCCGATTATGGCCCTGCGCGCGGTACGATGATCATCAAACCCTATGGCTGGAGTCTATGGCAAAACATTCAGAGTGCCCTCGACACCCGTTTTCAGGCCACCGGCGTGGAAAATGCGGCCTTTCCCATGTTTATTCCTATGAGCTTCCTGCAAAAGGAAGCACAACACGTAGAAGGTTTTGCGCCCGAACTTGCTGTCGTCACCCATGGTGGTGGAGAGAAACTGGCGGAACCATTGGTCGTACGCCCCACGTCGGAGACCGTCATTGGTCAAGCCTACGCCGACTGGATTCAAAGCTATCGCGATCTACCAATTCTGATCAACCAGTGGGGCAGCGTAGTACGCTGGGAAAAGCGTACAAAGCTGTTCTTACGTACGCTGGAATTCCATTGGCAAGAGGGACACACGGCCCACGCCACAGCCGAAGAAGCACAAGAGCGAACACGTTTGATGTTGGATGTTTACGCCGACTTCGCCATCAACGAAGCAGCCATACCTGTGATCCGCGGCACAAAATCAGAATCCGAGCGTTTTGCCGGCGCAAACGATACCCAAACCATTGAAGCGATAATGGGCGACGGCAAAGCATTGCAATCTGCCACCTCCCACAATTTAGGGCAGAACTTCGCCCGTGCATTTAACATCCAATACCTGGACCATAACAACCAGTTGCAGTACTGCTGGACAACTTCTTGGGGCTTGAGCGCCCGGTTTGTTGGGGCCATTATTATGGTCCATGGCGATGACCAGGGATTGGTGATGCCTCCGCGCCTGGCGCCCATACAAACCGTGATCATCCCTATTTATCGCAAAGAGACCGATAAATCGGCCGTTCTCGCAGCGGCCAATCGCATCAAAAGCGAGCTGTCGGAGGCTCGCATCCGTGTCAAAATTGACGATCGTGAGAATCTAAGCCCCGGATACAAATTCAATGATTGGGAATTGCGTGGCGTACCTGCACGCATCGAGATTGGCCCGCGTGACCTGGCTAAAAACTCCGTAGCCCTGGCCCGGCGGGATATCCCAGGTCGTGAGGGCAAGCAGTTCGTGTCACAAGAAGGATTGACAGAGATCGTTTCTAACCTCTTGCAGGAGATCCAGCAAAACCTGTTAGATCGCGCCACTCGTTTCCGCGACGACAATACCCACGACGTCCACAATTACGACGATTTCAAAGAGGCAGTCAAAACCGGCTTCGCTCGTGTTTGGTGGGCCGGAGATAATGAGGAAGAGCAGCGCGTCAAGGAAGATACAAAAGCGACGATTCGCTGCTTCCCATTTGACCAACCAGGTGGATCCGGGACCTGCTTCTACACCGGTCGACAGGCAGACAAAATCGCTATTTTCGGCCGTGCATATTGAGGCTACTGTCCATGCGGCTGTCAAAGACTTTTGGTAAAACATTGCGCGAAGCGCCCGCTGATGCGGAAATGATCAGCCACCAATTGCTCGTACGCGCCAATTATGTGCGATTGGCTGGGGCTGGAATTTATACCTTCATGCCCCTTGGCTATCGCGTATTGCGCAAGATCTGGCGGATCATGGCCGAAGAAATGGATGCCATCGGTGGCCAGGAAATGTGGATGCCTAATCTAAACCCGGCAGCTTTATGGCAGGCCACCGGTCGCTGGGACAGCGTCGATGTTCTCTTCAAGGTAAAGGGCGGTGGCGGTCGAGAGTACGCCATGTCGCCGACGCACGAAGAAATCGTTGTTGATCTGGCCCTGCGTGAGACAAACAGCTACCGCGATTTGCCCCAAGTTGTTTACCACATTGGCAAGAAATTTCGCGATGAATCACGCGCGCGCGGTGGCCTTCTTCGCCTGCGTGAATTTGTGATGAAAGACGCCTATAGTCTGGACACAAATGCCGCCGCCCTAGACGAATTCTATCCGCAGATAGTGCAAGCCTACTTTAACATCTTCAACCGTTGCGAGGTGAACGCCCGCGCCATAAACGCTGACGTCGGTGCCATGGGCGGTAAAACCTCTCACGAATTTGTCGTACCCCACGAGCAAGGCGAAGACACTTACATCAGTTGTACCCATTGTGACTATGCCGCCAATGTCGATGCGGCCGAATTTGTGCGTGAAGGGACAAAACCATCGTTGCTCGACGCCCTGCAAAAAATCGCCACCCCTGACTGCAAAACCATCGCTGATGTAGCCGCCTTTGTCGGCGTGCCCACGACTCAAACCGTCAAGGCCGTTTTCTATTGGTGGACCGCTTGGGGTCAGCCGGATGAGAGCGGCCGTCTGATATTCGGACTGATTCGGGGCGATCTCGATATCAGCGAGATAAAGTTAATCAATGCCCTGGGTGGCGGTGAATTGCGCCCGGCAATGGATGACGAAATCTTGGCCGGCGGCGCTGTTGCCGGTTACGCCTCTGCCATCGGTCTGAATAGTGCCCCGGCTCTAGATAAACCAGGCATCTACGTCATTGCCGATCCCTCCATAGAGGTCGGAGGCAATTTCGTCGTCGGCGCCAATGATGACGGATACCATTACATAGGAGCCAACTATCCGCGTGATTTTGCCGTCAGCCAGATGGCCGACATCGCTCAAGCCGATACAGGTCATCAATGCCCTCTCTGTGGCGATCGTCTTGAAGCGCGCAGCGCTATCGAAGCGGGCCACTGCTTTAAATTGGGCACGCGCTACAGTGAGGCCGTCAATGCCACCTACCTGGATGAAAACGGCCGTCCGCAATTTATCTACATGGGTTCCTATGGCATCGGCTTAGACCGTCTCATGGCCATTATCGTCGAACTTCATCACGACAAAGACGGCATCATCTGGCCCGCAAGCATCGCACCCTATCAGGTCCACTTGCTACATATCGGCAAGGGGGATGATGTGCGCCAGGCAGCAGAAAACCTGTATACTGAACTAATCGAGGCAGGTTTTGAAGTTCTCTTTGACGACCGTGAGCTCAGCGCCGGCGTAAAATTTAAAGACGCCGACCTTATCGGTATTCCTTGGCGAGTGACCGTCGGAGCGCGCAGCCTCGCCCAAGGTGCCATCGAAGTCAAACGGCGAGATGATCCCACTCGCCACCTGGTCCCTGTGGCAGATATACAAGCCTTCCTGCAAACGTAGTCCTCGGTACTCATGCTTTTCCAATTGGTTACCGATTTCTAATTTCTATTTAAAAGTACTGCGCGACCATGAACGTAAAGCAACCTTTCCAGGTTTCGATCAAGCTGGAAAGCTTGATTTATATAGGAGAATCTCATGGCATACGACGAAGGATTGGCCCAGCGTGTTCGGGACATCATGATCGATGAACCGGGACTGGTAGAGAAGAAAATGTTTGGTGGAGTGGGCTTTATGCTCGACGGCAACATGGCCTGCGGCGTGAACAAAGAAGATCTAATCGTACGCGTCGGGCCTGAAAATTATGGCCAGGCTGTCATACAACCCCACACCCGCCCCTTCGACATCACCGGACGGCCGATGAAAGGTTGGGTAATGGTTGCTCCCGCCGGCGTTGCCGCCGATGAAGACCTACAAGGTTGGGTTCAGCGAGGCATTAACTTCGCCCGAACACTGCCGCCCAAGTAGCCCCCAATTTACAAAACCGCAGAATAACCTTAAAACCGTACAAGGGGCGAGACGGTTGGCTTGCGCCTCGCAGGGCAACAAAACATTTCCCCATCCATTCGTCTCGCCCGCTCTTACAACATCTATCAGAATTCCTATAGCAGATCCGCCACGGTCTCTTTCTCAACGCGCAATTCTGCCAAGGTTGCGTTGATTTTCTCTTGGGCAAAATCGCTTATTGAAAGACCTTGCACGATCTCAAAGTCACTTTCACCTTGACTGATCAGCGGGAAGGAGAAGATCAGCCCTTCGTCAATCCCGTAGCTGCCATCAGAAGCAATAGCCGCTGAGAACCAATTGCCTGCTTCCGTCGGGTAAAGAAAACTGCGTACCTGATCCAGAACCGCACTGGCAGCCGACATCGCCGAAGACTTGCCGCGAGCTTGGATAACGGCCGCACCGCGCTTCTGTACCGTGCTTATGAACTCACCTCGCAGCCACTCATGGTCGCTGATGACGTCAAAGGCAAAACGGCCGTTAATCTTAGCGTGTTCAACATCCGGGTATTGAGTGGCGCTGTGATTGCCCCAGATAGTGACATTACTGACATCGTTGACCGTGACCCCTGCCTTGCCCGCTAACTGGGCATAAGCACGATTCTGATCTAAACGGGTCAAAGCACTAAAACGTTCCTTAGGGATATCCGGCGCATTATTCATCGCAATGAGGCAGTTGGTATTAGCTGGATTACCTATGACCACAATACGCACATCATCAGCCGCCCGTTCATTGAGCGCCTGCCCCTGTCCAACAAAGATGGGGCCGTTTTCGCGGATCAGGTCACCTCGCTCCATCCCCTTGCCGCGCGGCTTGGCGCCAACAAATAGCGCCCAATTGATCCCATCAAACGCCTCTTTCGCATCATCAGTGACCACGATATTATTAAGCAATGGGAAAGCACAGTCATTCATTTCCATAACCACACCTTCTAACATTGGCAATGCCGGGGTGATTTCTAGGAGATGTAGATCCACCTTTATGTCAGGACCGAACACTTCGCCATTGATCAATCGCGGCAATAGGGCGTAACCGATCTGTCCGGCAGCACCGGTAACAGCAACTTTAACTACGTTTGACATCTTAGATTCTCCTTTTCAAAGCGACTTCCACTCACGTGGGTTGATGGCCAGAATGATCTGGATTTCAAATATTTTCTACAAGAGGAGAGTCACTTTCTAGATATTTATGTGCAAGTGGGAATGACCTCAATTATCACGCGAATTGACAGATCACGCTAGAGGATGTTAGCTACTTCAATCAAATTATCATCTGGATCACGCACGTAAATCGAGCACAGCCTGCCCATTGCTCCGCTACGCATTATAGGTCCTTCCAGAATATCAACGCCGCTGACCACGATATGCCGCACAACCTAAGCCAGAGGTGTTTCGGTGATCAAACAGAAATCTGCCGAACCGGGTATTGTTTTTTCTGCATTCGGCTCAAATTCAAGACCGGTCTGGTGCAAATTGATCCTCTGATTCCCAAAAAGCAGTGCCCTTCGACCGTTACCCGGTCCGAAGGCAACCACCACCATCCCCAGAACACGTTCATAGAAGGCGCACGTAGCTTCAATATCCTTTACAGTCAAAACAAAATGGTCGATTCCGCTAATCTTAATCATGATCCAACAGCTCTCCGGCAGCATTAATCAAATGTCTTTTTTGCCCTATTCCACGTTGCCGTACGACTTCGTAAAGAAGCAGAGCCGCCGAAACAGACAAGTTTAGGCTGTCAACCACTCCAAACATAGGTATGCGAATTTGCTGATCTGCCGCCTCCAACCATACCTCACTCAAGCCAAAGGCCTCGCTGCCTAAGACCACGGCGATCGGCCCTATCATGGAAGCCTTTGTGAACACCTCTTCAGCATCCGGTGTCGCAGCGACGATCTTGACTCCATAATTGCGTAACCAGGTGATACTTTCCGCTGCACCCTGAGCGTACACGGGTACCGTGAAGACGGCCCCCAGGCTGGCTCGAATCGCATTGGGATTATGAATATCAGTTCCCGCTCCTTTGCCGGCCGTCAAAAAAAGCCCATCCACGCCGGCCGCATCGGCCGTACGCAAAATCGCCCCCACATTTCCTGGCTTCTCCGCCCCATCAACCACGACCAAAAATGGCGACGCTAATTGGGCTAACGCTTCCAAAGAATGTTCCAGATATGGAATAACAAGTAATAAACCGCCGCTGCTACCACGATAAGCTATCTTCTCAAAAACAGGGGGAGTCACTTCAAACAGCTTTGTTTCTCCCACATGGGCTAGCCACAGCAGTTTAGCAGAAATATTCTCAGCATCAGCTCCAACCAGCAGTTCAGGGCAAATATACGCCTCTTGGGGCAAGACACCCGCCTTCAGCGCACGTCCGATCTCCCGTTGACCCTCAACTAAAGTCAGTCGGGTAGCATCACGCCTGCGACGGCTATTAAGCCGCACCACATTCTTAATGTGCTGGTTTTGCAGGCTGGTTAATCGTGTCGGAACCTCTGCCATACCCTAATTCCTGCCGCCAACCTTGATTATTGTCGTAGGGGAAAGACGCTTGGCCAGAGCCTCACAGGATAACAAACCATCTGTCCATCCAACCGTCTCACCCCGCCACTCACAAAGTACAATCCTCAAATTCCTTTTCCCATCCAGCCGGCAAG
>JAACFF010000503.1 GCA_009937635.1 Chloroflexota bacterium | reverse complement strand
TGTGGCCACAACCTCGCTGATCGCCGCCGCGCGGTCGGCGACCACCATCTCGTCGATGCCATGCGTGATATCGCTAGCCCCAGTCGCGAGCGCTACCTTACTTACATCCTCAATCTCTGCAGCCGTGGCGATATCTTCCACCCCAGCTGCAACATTAACCGCACCGGCCACCTCGGCCACATCGCCGAGAGTCTCAACAGCTTCTACGGTTTCTTCCAATTCTTTATCTTCGTCACTCATCATTTTCACCCTTATGAGCATTGACAGCAGCCGGAAAGAGACCCTGACCAGCTGCTGTCAACTATTTAACCAAACCATCCAACTATAGGACTGCCAGACTACTCGACATCCAGATTATCGCCCGCCGCCTCTTTCACATTCTCGTGTTCCAGGACCTTACGCAGGTTCTCTTCGTCTTCATTAGAAAGTGATGTCTGGTAGACATGCCCGCCAAATTTCTCCATCTCGGGCAGCACTTTGTCCGGCGTGGCCTTGGCAACAAGCATGAACAGCGCGGAGCCGCCGGGGTCCAATGATTCACCCACTTCTTTGATGAACTTGTTGTCGATACCCAGATCAGTGGATTTGCCGATGATGGCCCCGAGCAGGGCGGTAGCCAGGCCCCAAAAGAGCGGACCGCCAAAGAGGAGGCCGATGAGGAAGCCCCAAAAGAAACCCCAGGATGCTACGGTTCCTGTATGCTGGTTTTCCAGCGTCTGCTTGACTTTTACTTTTCCTTTCTCGTCCTTGTAGGCCAGGGCAGCATCTTCCAGGGTCAGGATCTGCTGCTTTTGCATTTCGGACAGCGCCTCAAAAGCCGAACGGCCAGAGGCTTGATCATCATAGGTTATGGCAATTAAATCACTCATTTTTGTTCTCCTTTTGTGATAAACCTCTAAGAGGTTTGAAATAAACTTACTCTTCTTTCTTTTCTTCGTCTTCTCCCGCTTCTTCTTCAACAGGCGTGATCACGGCCACACCTTCGACTGCTTCATCCTCGGTCGCGGCAGCGCCGGCAATGATCGCCCCTTCCTCGGTGACCACCCCATGCTCAACGGCCGCAGCATCTTCGGTGGCTGCACCCACCTCATACTCCACGGCTTCGCCATCCGTCGCCGCGACCGCGTAGGCGGCCCCTTCCTCGGTAGCCACCGCCTCTCCGGCCAAAACGCCATCTTCTGTGACAACAACGCCGATGACCTCCGCAACCTCGTTATTTGCGGCTACCTCCTGCACGGCAATGCCTTCCTCGGTCAACACCATGCCCAGAGCCACGCTTTTACCTTCTTCCAACCTGGCTGATAGCTCACTGCCGATATTGCCCAGGGCTTCGCGCAGCTGGGCGTCATCCGCTTGTTTGCGCACAGCGTGTAGGAAGGCGCCGCTGGTAACCAGGGCCACGGCCGAGGTGCCCGGCTTAAGAGCCACGCCCAACTGCTCCAGGCTGTCATCGGCGAAACCGGCATCCCCATGGGCCAAGGCCCCGCCAACGAGCGCGCCCGCACCGGCGCCAATGACGATCCCTGCCGGCCCACCCAGGATACCGATGAGACCGCCAACAATGGCTCCTGCACCAGCTCCTTTGCCGGTGCTCATGTCGCCGGTCTCATGGTAATGAACCCCTCCCTCCGCATCCTGGCGGATGACGGCTGCATCTTCGAAATAGACCTGCCGTTGTTTCCGGGCCTGCTTAAGGGCTTTGAGTGCTTCCTCCCCGGCATTTTCTTCGGGAAATGCGGCTACCAAGATACCAACACCTGCTACTGCTTTTTCTTGCTCTTGTTCGCTCATATATCAATCTCCATTAATACAAAAAACTATTAAAACTCATCAACAGCTGGCCAGGAGAGACGGCCGACTTCCAGCCAATCTGCCAAAGGCGTCTTGGGCGCCCAAGCTAACTGCGAAGGCGGAATGGCCGATTCTTCCTCTGTGGGCCAAGAGTCCTGATTGGACACGACATTGCGGACGACTATCTCTTCCACCGTAACATTTCAGACCATCAAATCTTTAGCCATCGACTTCTCCTGGTTCTGTCATAGGCTCAGCCAGAAAAGCATTCACGCCGGCATGAACAGAATCATAGATATACTCAGGACCAATGTCTTTATCGAGTTCGGTTGTACGCATGAGTTCGAGAACATGTGCCCTGACCCTGGCCAGGCGCAAATCAGTTCCAGCTCGTTCCAGTTCCTCATTCAGTTCGCCGATCGTGATCAATGCGGTAGCGTCGACCTCGGTTATCGATTCAAAATCAACCAGCACTACACGAGGTGAAGGTTCGGTCACTTCTACCCCATACCGTACTTCGTCAGCCATATCTGGGGCATTGGCGAAAAATAATGAGCCTTCAAAGCGGGCGATCAACAATCCCGGATAGGTTTCTCCTTCCGGGTTGTTCTCCAGGCTGCGGTAGATCTCTTGCCCAGGCACTTTAGCCAAAACGGCTGAAGTGCGGCTCTTGGAGGCATATAACAGCCCCAACAACCCCAGAAAGACCGCTATGAGCAAACCTTCCAAAATGCCTACAGCCAGGACTCCCAGCATGGCGACAAGCGCGGTCCAAAAATCTAGGCTGGTGATCGAGCGATACTTCCTGATCTTGCGGAAATTGATCAGATGCCAGACGGCGTGGATGACGATAGCCCCCAGGGTAGCTTCCGGTAAAGTGCGGAAGAGCGGGGTTAAGGCCACAGCGGTGATCAGGACGGCGATGGCGGCGATGATGGAGACCATTTGCGTTTTAGCCCCGGCACCTACCGAAGCGGCCGTTTTCGACAAGCTGCCATCGACGACGAAAGAAGTGCTAAAGCCTGAGCCCAGGTTGGCTGCGCCCAGACCGATAAACTCCTGGTCGGCGTCAACTTTATAATTGAACTTGGATGCGTAAGCACGCGCGGTGGCGATCGACTCGGAATAGGCGACCAGCATAATCGCCAGCGCGCCAGGTATTAGCGAAGCCAGCTGATCCAGGGTGATTCCTGGCATACCAAAATCTGGTAGTCCGGCGGGAATCTCACCCACTATGTGAATGCCCAGGGATTCGAAGTCCAACAGCGCCGAAACGACAATGGCCAACACCAAGACCGTAATGGCCGCTGGGACCTTGGGTAAGTACTTCTCGATGATGAACAGTAAAGCCAGGCTGACCAGACCGACCACCAGGGTAGGCCAATGGGTCATACTCAGTTCGGAAATGATCAACAGGATGTCGGGGATGAACTCCAATTCTGATTCTACTTCGTAGCCCAGAACCTTATCTAGCTGGCCGACAACAATGGTGATGGCCACACCGACGATGAAGCCATCCAGCACCGGTCGGGAGAGGAAGTCGGCCAGCACGCCCAGGCGCAGCAGTCCGCCAATCACCAGAAAGAGGCCGGTCATAATGGCCAACGCCGCCGTCATCGCTATCCATTCTTCAGATCCGCTGGCTAAACCCAAACCAGCAAGGGTGCTGAACGATAAGGCGGCGACCGTCGAGCTGGGCCCGACATTCATATGCTTGGAAGTGCCGAAGATCGCGTAGCCCAACAGTGCCAGCGGCGCGGCATAGAGCCCATATTCCGGCGGCATGCCGGCGATTCCGGCATAGGCCATCGCCTCCGGCACCAGCAACGCCCAGACTGTCAAGGCGGCAATCGTATCGGGTGACAGCCACGATGTCTTATACTTGGGCAGCCAGGAAAGGATGGGGAAAAACGATTTGAGGGTTCGTTTAGACTTTTGCTTGGTTAAAGTGGTTACGGTCATAGGTCACTCCATATTATTTGTTGCTGGCTCTTTCAAGGAAGCCGGCAACATGCAATTCCTGAAGGTTCTATTCATTTATACCGGCAGCCGGATCAGAGAAATCACCAGCT
>JAACFF010000502.1 GCA_009937635.1 Chloroflexota bacterium | reverse complement strand
CCTTCCTGCAAGCATTACGGCAATTAGCCGATGAACACGGCATCCTCCTTGTCATCGACGAAATACAAAGCGGGTTCGGCCGTACCGGAAAATTCTTCTGCTACGAACACGCCGCCATTGAGCCCGACATCATCGTCATGGCCAAGGGCTTGGGCAGTGGCCTGCCCATCTCCGGCATCGCCTCCCGTGCCGATCTCATGGCCACCTGGACCCCGGGCACCCACGGCGGCACCTACGGGGGTGGCAGCGCCATCCCCGCCGCCGCCGCCAACGCCACCATAGACGTGATCCTAGACGAAGACCTGGCCGGCAACGCCGCCGCCATGGGCCGGCGCCTGATGGCGGGTTTGCGCGACCTGCAGGCGGAGCACCCCATCATCGGCGACGTGCGCGGTCTTGGCCTCATGGTCGGCTGCGAATTCACCACGCCTGAAGGCCGGCCAGATGCAGCAACCACAACGGCCGTCCAGCAAGCCTGCCTCAAGCGCAACCTGCTCCTGCTCAATTGTGGCAGCTACAAAAACGTCATTCGCTGGATCCCCCCACTCGTCGTCACCGCCCAACAGATCGACGAAGCCCTATCCATCTTCAACGACGCCCTAAACGAAGCCCACCACCATGACTAAACAACCCGCCACTCCCCACTCGCCACCCGCCACACGCCACTCGCCACTCACCCTGGCGCCTATAGGTCACGTGGAAAACAGCATCAAAGACACCTTACCGCCCGCTCAGATCAAGGCCGTGCCTTCCCGCATCGTTCTCGATCCCGCCCTTGTCGGTGGCCTGGACGGTCTGCAGCCTGGTTACAAACTGATGGTTATATTCCATTTTCACCTCTCCAAAGGATACGACCTGAAGCAACATCCACGCCACGACCTCAGCCGCCCCGTTCGCGGCGTATTCGCCCTGCGTACCCCACAACGCCCCAATCCCATCGGCGTTACCATAGTCGACCTCATCGAGATCAATGGCAACACCCTACTTATCCACGGTCTCGACGCCATCGACGGCACACCCGTCCTCGACCTGAAACCAGCATGAACAAAACAAACTACTCCTTTTCCATTTACCGTTTACCGTTCACGGTTCACTATTAACTGTTTTCCTGGAGCAAACAATGAAAGTCTGGCGCATCAACACCCGTACAAAGAAACTTGCCATCGAATCACCTCCTGATAACTGGATTCCATTAGGCGGCCGGGGTCTGCTGGCTCGCATCATGCTTGACGAAGTCGATCCCACCTGCGCCCCACTAGGTCCTAACAACAAACTGATCTTCGCCCCGGGTCTGCTCGTCGGCCACCGCTTGTCTAGCTGCGATCGCATCTCCATCGGCGGCAAAAGCCCACTCACTGGCGGCGTAAAAGAAGCCAACGCCGGAGGCAGCACCGGACTGCAACTAACCTACCTGGGCATCAAAGCCCTCATCCTGGAAGACATGCCGCCAGACGATGAATGGCAGCTAATCCATCTCAGCAGCAATGGCATCCGTTTTGAAGCAGCAAACGAACTTGCCGGCCTTGGCGTCTACGACACCGCACTTCGCTTACTGGAGCGCTTTGGAGAAAAAGTGGCCATCGCCCTCATCGGTCCTGGTGGCGAAATGGGCCTGGCATCGGCCGGTATCCAGAATCTGGACAAAGACGGCGTGCCCTCACGCATAGCCGCGCGCGGTGGCTTGGGCGCCTTGATGGGTTCCAAACGCATCAAGGCCATCGTCATTGACAGCGCTGACGGCCAAAAGCCCCATATTGCTGATACGAGTGCCTTCCGCGCTGCGCAGAAAGATTTCAATAAAGCGCTGATGGCCCACCCCCAAACCCAAAGCTACACCGACTTCGGCACCTCGGCCATGACCAATCTATGTAACACCTTGGGCGCGATGCCAACCCGCAACTTTTCCAGCGGGCAGTTCGCAGCGGCCGAAAAGATCAGCGGCGAGCATCTGCGCCAGTTGCTCCTTTCCCGTGGCGGGCCCAGCGAAACCACCCACGCCTGCATGGCCGGCTGCACCATTCGCTGCTCCAATGTTTTTGGCTCTGAAAATGGCGACGTGATCGTCTCACCCCTCGAATATGAAACCATCGGCTTGATGGGCTCCAATCTCGACATAGACAATCTAGACGATATCGCCCGGCTCAACTGGGAAGTTAACGATCTCGGTCTGGATAGCATCGAGATCGGAGCAGCACTCGGTGTCGCCGCCAACGCCGGCTTGTTAAGTTTCGGTGATGCCGCCCGCGCCCTTGAACTGCTACGCGAAATTCGCGCTGGCTCCCCCCTCGGCCGTATATTGGGTAACGGCCCTGTGACCACCGGCCGTGTCTTCAATGTCGAGCGCGTGCCCGCCGTAAAAGGGCAGGCAATTTCCGCCTATGATCCCCGCGTCATCAAGGGCACCGGTGTTACCTATGCTACCTCTCCTCAGGGGGCCGACCACACCTGCGGCCTGACCATCCGCGCCAAAGTCGATCACCACGATCCCACCATCCAGATCGACCTTTCGCGTAATGCGCAATTCTCCATGGCCGGTTACGATACATTAGGAGCTTGTGTATTCGCCGGTTTCGGTTTCGCCGCCACCCCTCTGACCATACGCGATCTACTGCAGGCCCGCTACGGCCGTCCCTTCTCCGACAACATCCTGCAAGATTTAGGCCGCGAAACGATCAGCCTGGAACGGGAATTCAACCACCGCGCCGGCTTCACTCCTGCCGACGACCGCCTACCCGAATGGATGACCCGCGAACCGCTGCCCCCGCACAACACCGTTTTCGACGTACCGGACAAAGACCTGGACCACATCTTCGACGAAATTTAACGATTCACCCCTTTATACCTAAGAGGAAAGGGCCATGGAACGAGCGGAGTGGCTACAGCAAATGCGTGATAAGATAGAGGCCTTGTACGATCATTTTGCGCCGCTGTATTGGGTGAAGTATGGGATGCGGATGAGCGAGACGCATGGCCTGAAACTCTTAACCCGTCCAAAAAACAGTTAACAACAAACAAACATCCCCCGCCTCGTCGATCGCAAAGTAAGAAGGATACTGGCCTTTACCATAACCGGATGAGAACAACATCACGTTGTGTCCCTCGTCGAGAGAATGATTCAGCCAGTTTCTTGTCGGCTTGAAATTGGTGACCAGATCGTCCAGGAGCCTATCTACGTCATCCAGAGTCGCCAGCCGGAACAACGCGGCCGTTTCCTCATCCATAAACGCTCCCGTATTCGAGGAAACAGAATAACCGAATCCCCCTCCATTTGGCGCTGCCTCGCCCTTTTCACCCTTGCGTAAAGCCTTAACCCAGACAACTGGGCTCTCTCCAGTGAAGAGAATGCGCGCAAAAACAATTCGCTCATCCCCATCCTTTTCCCGCCTGGCTATGGCCAAATCTACCAGGTAGCGACCAGATGGCACACTTTGAACATACGGACTTCGCACCGATTCTACCAAAGGATCACAAGCCACAATCCGCCCCGTTGGCAATAACAACTCCCCCGCCCGAACCACTATAAAACGGAATACTTCATCCCCAAGCAAAATCGATTCGCTGCTAGAAAAAGCGTACTGGTAAAGCTCTACCACATTATTAATATTCATAGCGATATCTACACATAGACCCAAACCTTGATGCACTCAGCCAAAAAACAATTCTGCTTTTCCATCACCCACAACACATTTTCCGCCCATTCGTCCCCCATCACCATCATCCACAACACATTTTCCGCACATTCGTCCCCCATCTCACCCATCACCCAAAACATGTTTTCAACATGTTTGCCCCTCCAGCTGCTCATCAATCATCCACAACATGTTTTAACATGTTTGCCCCTCTAGCTGCAGAATTCATTCTGCTGCTG
>JAACFF010000122.1 GCA_009937635.1 Chloroflexota bacterium | reverse complement strand
CAGTGTCATAGTCGACGTCGACCATCACTTCCTTGGCGGCCTCTTCAACCTCTTCTATGACTTCTTCGGCTTCCGCTTCAGCCTCTTCCACTACTTCTTCGACTTCTTCGACTGCCTCTTCCGCTTCAGCCTCTTCCTCTGCTGCTTCTTCAACGGCGGTGGCTACTTCTTCAACGGCGGCGGCTACTTCTTCAACGGCGGCCGCTGCTTCTTCAACGGCGGCGGCGGCTTCTTCAATGGTGGCGGCTGCGTCTTCAATGGTGGCCGCTGCTTCTTCAACGGCGGCGGCTTCTTCTTCGACCTGTTGCGCTGCCTCTTCTACGGCCTGCTCTACACTGCTGGTCCCGCCGCAAGCAGCCAAAAGCATGAGCCCGACTAAAGCCACAACAAATAGTACGATCAAGTTCTTGTGCTTAAGCATTTTTCTCCTCCAGAGATTACTCTGAATAGGGTTGCTACGTTTGTTACTTTCTCGAAACTAAACTATTGAATGTCTTCGTTAACGAGTTCCACGGAAGAAAGTCACAAAGAAATGAACACTAGCTAGGCTGGGGCTAAAGTTCTAGTTGGCGGCTGACTCAATTCCCACGGCCTGACCTATTGCGGAGACTGTGGGACCAGGCTCCTTCAGTCACTTCACCGGTGCGGCCCCAAAGCAACCATCAGCGAATTGGCGAAGAAGTCTGGACGCAAGCTGAACATGGCGTCGAAGATGCCCGCCGTGGCCACTGCCGGTGCGATATAGGGGATGAAGTGCAGAACACGCCATTCGTTTTGCATGATGCGCCATTTGTACAGACTGACATAAGCTGCATAATTGGAAAGATTCCGAATGTGAGAATGACGAGTAACGCAGGTGTGAGAAAGAGATAAGCGGTCAGATTTTCACGTAAAATACGCTTGCGCCGGCCACTAAAAATGCGGGTCTCTGAACGTTTCACGGCCGTTTCTTGACCCGCGACTGTCTCGGCTGCCATGGTTCCTCCTCTTCGCCTAATAGGAACTTTTTCCACCTGCAACAGATACCGGGATTATATCATGCCAGGTATTGATAGCAATTTAGAAATATTAGAAGAGAGCGGGAAAATGAAGGTTCAAAGTCGAAGGCTTTCCAGTACCTGTGAGAGACCATCTTCCAGCGACACGGTCGATTTCCAATCTGTCAATGCCTGTGTCCGATACACGTCTGCTTGTTGTGCCGCCACTTCTCCTGGCCTGGAAGGGACCGCGCCAAACAACGGCCGTCCTTTTCCACCGGCCAGCATGTACACTCGGTGTACCACACTGGCCACGGTATGCAATTCTCCGCTGCCCAAGTCCACCGTTGTACCCGGAGCCAGGCCAGCTTTCTGGATCGCCAGCAACCCTTCCACCACGTCAATCAAATGAATCCAATCCCGCTTTTGCCGCCCGACAGTCATTGGGAAATCCTGGCCAGCCAGCGCCGCGCGCATGGCTGAAGGAAGCAACCGCTGCTCCGGCTGGTCCGGACCGTAAGCCTGAAAGATCATAACCCCAATCAGTGGCCATCCCTGCGTTCGTGCATACATACGGCAGAACTGCCATGCCGCTGCTTTGCTGGCTGCATAGTGGTTCATCCCGCTGTATTCACCCGGTGTACGGCCTATAATCAGTTGCTGCGGTCGAGGGGCCTCTGCCCCTCCCTCAAATGCAGCACGCAGCAAGTTCAAAGTGCCAAATAAATTGTGGTCTAGGGCCGTATTGACAGGAAGAAAAGGATCGCTAACGCCGGCTGCTGCCAGGTGAAAGATGATATCAGGTTGGACTTCCCACACCGCCAGCTTCGTTTGTTGAAAGTCGCGCAGGTCGGCGTAAATGAAATTTATTTTGGAGCGATTTGCTTCTAGAGAATCCGGAAGGGTGCGATGCGCGTGATGCTCACGAATCAATGCGGTAACGGCCGTGCCTTCTTCGTTTACCAGCCTTGCTGCCAGAGAACGGCCGATAAATCCGGTTGCACCCGTGACCAGAACACGCATCACAGATCAAGGTTCTGGATAAGATGCCAGGAAGTTGCGATACCAGGCCATCGTCTTTACCAGACCGCTTTCTAAACTGTCCTGAGGTTGCCAACCCAGGCAGCGCTTTGCCTTATCGGCGCTCAGATACTCATCCCGTATTTCGTTGCGTACCTCGTCCAGAATGAGTGGCTCCAGATGCGGGTGTTCGGAAACGCGGATGATAGTCTGTACGACTTCCAGGGCTGTGGAGGGCTGTCCCAGGCCAAAATTAAACGCTTCGCCGTGGACACCCGGCTGACCGGCCCACTCCGCCAGGATGAGATATGCCTGCACGGCATCCTCGACATACACATAGTCCCGCTTGAAGGAGCCGTCTGAGCGAATGATCGGCGCTTGGCCGCGTAGGACACTGCGAATAGTACCCGGTAATAAGCGATTCCAGTTCAAATCGCCGCCTCCGTATAGATTTGAAAAACGGCTGATGGCAACTGGTAACTGGTAAGTATGGGCATAAGTCTGGGCGATTAGATCTACGGCGCTCTTGGAAACATCATAGGGGTGATTCCCATGTAGAGGATGCCCTTCTTCAAAAGGTAGAAACTGCGGCTGGCCATAAGCTTTCTCACTGCTTGCCACCACGATGCCCCGCACAGTTGGATGGTGCCGCGCCGCCTCAAGAAGCAACCACGTGCCCCGGATATTCGTCTCAAAAGTCGAAAGCGGCGAACGGTTGGCTATACCGACGATAGTCTGCGCGGCCAGGTGGAAAACTGTCTCGATTTCATATTCGGCCAGAGCACGCTCCAGCAACGCGTAGTCAGCCAATTCACCTTGTACCAACGTCAAATGGTCGGCCGTGCCGGTGCGGAAGAGTTGCGCCTGGGGCACATGGTCGCGTACAAGACCTACCACGTCGGCGCCGCGCTCCACTAGGGCAGACGTAAGCCAAGAGCCAAGGAAGCCTGTGCAGCCGGTGACAAATACTCGCCTATCTTGCCAAAAACCGTTGCCCGACTGCTTATTTCTGCTTCCTACCATACCTTCCACGGCGCTCCATCCTGCCATATCCTTTCCAGGTCTATGGCGTCTTTTATAGTATCCATCGAGCGCCAGAATCCGCTATGCCGGTACATCATCACTTGCCCGTCGGCGATCATCTTTTGCATAGCGCCTGTCTCCAATGGAACCTCCTGGCCGTTACGCATATAGGAAAGCGCATCCTTCTCAAATAGCATAAAACCGCCGTTGATCCAATAGGGGAGGGCAGGATATTGTTCGAAGCTTGAAACCAAACCAGACTCGTTTGCTTCCACGGTGCCATATTGGTAATGGGTTGGTTGAACGGCCGTTAGCGTGGCCAGCCGGCCATGCTTCAGATGAAAGGCCAGTAATTGGTGGATATTGATGTCGCAGAGACCGTCACCATAAGTCAGGAAAAAGCGATCCCCGGTCAGATAATCAGCCACCCGTGCGACACGGCTGGCCTTGTTGGTGCGCAGCCCCGTATCTACCAGCGAAACCTCCCACTCCGGATGCGACTCTTCGCCGTGATAGGCGATTTCATTCTCGCGCAGCCCGACGCGCACTGTGAAATCGCGCGACATGGCCTCATAATTAAGGAAGTACTGTTTGATCTGCTGCGCTTCATAGCCTAAAGGTAGCACAAAATTATTGAAGCTGTAGCTGGAGAAAATGCGCATAACGTGCCAGATCATTGGCCGGCCACCGATCTCCACCAGCTCTTTTTTGGTCAACGTGCCGCTGCGCATGCGCGTCCCTTCACCGCCGCAAAAGATAACGACCGGGATATTGGCTTCACTCATGTCCTTAGCGAACGATTGGCACGCCCTTTTACGCCATGCTTTGCGGACTGCAAATCGGTTTCACTGCTCCTCACATAATCCATATTAGCTGGTCACACAGCTCCAAAAGAGGGTATGACGCCAACCACCGATCATAGCACAGGGTTATAACGCTTGCCACCTGAGCATCCCCTCATTTTGACGAGCCTATTCCTGGCTGTTACAATGGCCCAAATACCAGATCATGAAGGTTCAACTGTGCCCATATCCGAATCCTCCCCAACACAACCTTCCTCTCTAGCCCGCGGCCCCAAAATGGTGGCCATCGGCGGGGGCACGGGGATGCCTAGCCTGCTACGTGGCTTGACTCATTACACCAGCAATATCACGGCCGTTGTAACTGTTGCCGACGATGGTGGCAGCAGCGGCCGTTTGCGACGAGGTTATGGTCTTTTACCCCCTGGCGACTTCCGCGGCAATATCGCAGCCCTTTCCCGCGATGAAGAGTTGATGACCCAGCTACTGCAATATCGCTTTGGGGCCAGTGTTGTTGATGACAACGGAGCTGACCAGGAACTACGAGGCCACGCCTTTGGCAACCTTTTGCTTGCCGCTCTCACCGGTATCACCGGAAGCTTTGACGAAGGATTGTTGGCCGCACAACGCGTGCTGGCTATGCGCGGTCGTGTGGTGCCTTCCACGCTGGCCAATGTTGCGCTGGTCGCGGATATACTTGTTGGCCAATCTCCGCAGACGGCCGAACTACAGCGCATTTCAGGAGAATCCTCAATTACCAATGCCGGCGGTCGCATTCAGCGCGTTGCCCTTGATCCCGCTGCGGTTCGTGCTTACCCTCCCGCTTTAAAAGCCATATTCCAGGCTCAACTGATACTCATAGGTCCGGGGAGTCTCTACACCAGTATTTTGCCTAACCTGTTGGTCCCCGATCTCGCGCAGGCCTTACTTCATGCCCGGGCGCCGAAGATTTATATTTGTAATCTTGCCACGCAGCCTGGTGAGACGGATAATTATGATGTCGCCGATCATGTATCGGCCCTTTTACAACATCTCCCCAACAATTTCCTCGATGTGGTGCTGGCAAATGACGCTGTTTCCACAGAGCCGGAAACGGTAGGCAACACTGTATTTGTGCAGATCACAAAGCCGCCCATGGTTCGACTGGTGACGGCCGATCTGGTCGATGAAAGCCGGCCGTGGCGCCACGACAGCGCCAAGCTGGCCCGGGCGGTGATGGACCTTCTACCAGCAGCAAACGTGTAGAATGGGTTGCTAAAATCTTGACATTCCATGCCTGTACCTTATTGAAATTCGGCGTATAATTGGGGAGTATTTCTTTTGACAAAAAGTCAACATGAGCGGGACGCACCACGACGGATGAATAGGAATTTCTTCTGCGTCCTGGCGTGAAATTACAAATGAATTACTTGGTATGTTTGTAGGCTAGATATTGACTATCCAACAATTCAGCTCCCAAACTATCAAACTGTTTTGAAAGGAGAAAAACATGACAGTAAAAATCGGGATCAACGGATTCGGCCGCATCGGCCGTCAGGTATACAAGAGGATCTATGAAGAATTCCAGGGCGTACTAGACGTCGAGGCAATCAACGACCTCATGCCTGTTGAGACCAACGCACATATGCTCAAGTACGATTCAACCTATGGCCGTTTCCCCGGCAAGGTTGAAGTAAAAGATGGCGACATCTATGTTGATGACGAAAAACTAAAAAGCTTCGCCGAGCTTGATCCTGCCAAATTACCTTGGGGCGAATTGGGCGTGGATGTTGTCTTGGAGTGCACTGGCGTGTTTCGCGATCGTGAAGGCGCGGCCAAGCATTTAGCCGCCGGCGCCAAGAAGGTTGTCATCTCTGCACCCGGTAAAGGCGTCGACGGCACCTTCGTATTAGGCGTCAACGAAGATACCTACGATCCTGCCACAATGCACGTGATATCCAATGCAAGCTGCACTACTAACTGTCTCGCCCCGGCCGCCAAGGTACTGAACGATAATTTTGGTATCGAGCAGGCGCTCATGTCCACGATTCATGCTGTGACCAATGGTCAGAAGATTTTGGACATGGCTGCCAAAGATTTGCGCCGCGCGCGCACTTCGCAAGCCAATATCATTCCTACCACTACCGGTGCAGCCAAGGCCGTAGGCCTCGTGCTGCCTGAACTCGATGGCAAGATCAATGGTATGGCCTTCCGTGTGCCGGTTGTGACTGGTTCGGTTGTGGATCTGACAGCTATCGTCTCCAAAGAAACATCGGCCGCAGAAGTCAACGCTGCCTTTAAAGCCGCTGCTGAAGGTGATGGCTGGATGGGTAAAGTCTTTGAGTACACCGAAGATCCGGTCGTC
The DNA here is from genome assembly GCA_009937635.1 of Chloroflexota bacterium. Taxonomy (GTDB): domain Bacteria; phylum Chloroflexota; class Anaerolineae; order Promineifilales; family Promineifilaceae; genus JAACFF01. The sequence continues at coordinate 8,608 of JAACFF010000122.1, read as the reverse complement.
TCTACAGACTTCATCGGTTACGATGCTTCATCGACGATTGACGGTCTTTCCACCGAAGTTTCCGGCGGCAACATGGTCAAAGTTGTGACCTGGTACGACAACGAATGGGGCTACTCCTGCCGCCTGGCGGATCTTTGCGCCCTCGTTGCTGAGCAACTGTAATTTCAATTTCTATTGCTGAGCGTATTGCGTGTGGCTTCGGTCATTTAGCCCGTACTCCACGTGATACGCTCTTTTTGCACCAAAATCCCGGCGAGAAATATACTCACAATGTCTTGCGCTGGGCTTAACCACGATTGGCAACTGGTAGGTAGCGCAGCCCGTGAGGTCGTCTATGCAGTTAAAGGAACTAGAAGAACGCATGCACGCCTTTGTGGGTGGAAAAGGCTGGTACGATGCGGATTCTCCAAAACCACAAACCCCTCGTAATCTGGCTGTATCCCTGGTCATTGAGGCTGCCGAAGTACTCGAACATTTCCAATGGCGGGAAGAGCCACGCAATCAGGAAGCTTTGGCCTCGGAGCTTGCCGATGTGGCACTGTATCTACTGCAGTTGGCCAGTATCTCCAGCATAGATTTAGAGCAAGCCATCCTCGATAAGCTAGAGCAGAATAAAGCACGAGAATGGCCGGCGCCATGAAAATTCTGGCCGTAAGCGATCGGGTAATGGATACTCTCTATTCCAGCAATGTGCGGGAGAAGTTTCCGGATCTGGATCTGATCATCGGCTGTGGTGACCTGCCTTACTACTACCTTGATTTCCTTGTCTCGGCTCTAGATGTCCCCCTGGTCTATGTTCATGGTAACCATGACGGTGGCCCACAGTACGCCACGGATAGGGGGCAGATTACAGGCGTGCAGGGTGGAAGAGACATTCACGGCCGAACTGTCAATCTCGGAGGGCTGATCCTGGCCGGCCTGGGTGGCTCTATGCGCTACCGGCCGCGCGCCCCACATATGTATACTGAAGCGGAAATGCGCGGACAGCTAGCCCGCTTGGCGCCAAAAATGCTTTGGAACCGCCAGCGGCACGGCCGTTATCTGGATGTGCTTGTTGCACACTCACCACCCTTCGGCATTCACGACCGCACTGATCTTCCCCATACAGGCTTTAAAGTCTTCCTTACCCTGATGCAATTGTTCAAACCACGCTACTTGCTACACGGGCATATTCACATTTATCGCCAGGATTACCAGCGCGTAACCGAATATCAGCAGACCAACGTAATTAACGTCTTTCCCTACCGTGTTATGGACATAACGCCGCTATCTTAGAAAATATCACGCTATGCTCAATCAACGCTGAAATAGCGCATCTGGTATGATTTGAAAGATGCGGCTTCCACGTCTTGTCGCCGGCTCGATTGATACTGAATCCAAAATATTTCCGTTGCCGTAGAATGAGTTACATACTATCTATGAAATTCATGTCGTCAAAACCTTACATTCTATGATACAATGAATAAATGCAGCTCTTTAGCCAAAGGAGAATCCTATGTTACGCAACGGTAATTTTATGGAAGGGTGGCAGGATATGCCGCCGGCCCCAGGTTTTTTGATCAACCAGCAGCCCAACGGATGGCATCTGGAATGGCTTGAACCGGGACAGCCGCTTTTTGACGATCCCAATGTCATTAGCAAAGGTGTGCCCGAATGTGTGCATAAGTTACACACGCAGTTACCATCACACGAGCAATTGGGCGCGCCGAACGCCTTGATCCTTGATGGTGACACAACTTACAAGATATTCAACGCCACGACTCCCTTTGGGGCCAGCCTTTCGCAAACTGTTGAAGGTCTGCAGCCAGGTACAGAAGCTACCCTCACCGTGCCCATCCAGGTTCATCTGCATGGTGAGACGGACGCTTTTGGCGCTGAATCAGGTGCCTGGGTCAACGATGAAGGCCATTGGGTGAATGGCTTTGCCATGGGCGATCGGCAATGGTTTAGACACTCGGTGAGTTTTATCGTGCCAGAGGATGGTCGCGCCGAAATCGTGATTCGGGTCAAAAGCAAGTGGTTCCGGCCCAAAGACTTTTTCTTTGACGGCATCACCCTGGAGGCACAGAAAGCCACAGGTACCCCGATTGTCGACCCGGATAAACCGCCAGTCGATACGGGCACTACCCCTGATCCCACAACCGTGTCGCCAGGGGAAGTGAAAACTGTCCATATCCAGTTGCCACCAGGCCTGTCACTGCGCCAAGGTACCTGCGACACACCTGGCACTATAGAATTAAACATCCCCCCTGGGGTTGAAATCAAAGTGGTCTGATTTAGCTTGACTGTCGTTGCCCGTCAGCCAAACAACAAGGAGAATTAAAATGCCTATTGATCTAGGTGACATGTTCAAAAAAGCGCTCAAAGATGAACGAAAACTGTTGCGGCCGTATTTTTTCGCCGCCGAGCAAGCCGAACCTGCTACATTGGTGACAGAGGAAGTTTACATCCGCTTGCGCCTGGCGCGTATGTTCCTTAAGCACCGGCGCGTACTCTTCCAGACAAAATATCCCGTTGTTAATGCTCTGATGCGTTTTGCTGGTATGAATGGCAAAGTCGAAGTCAACTTTGTGGCCAAACCAGAATTGGCCGGCGATAGCAACGAATCCCGCCTCGACGACATTGTCACACTCGATCAGACCTTGCTCGGGCCGGTTCTCTATCGCGGAGGAGACCTCGAGTTGATGCTTGGTCTCTATTCTGCGCCAGCCGACGATTGGGCCAAACGTTTTATTTCATTGGCTGAAGGCATCAGTCAGCTGACGCTCAATGCCACTTTAACAACGGCCATCTCCATGGCCAGTACGATTAAGACCTCCATTGAAAACTCGATGTCGAGCGACGGACTTGACCTCAAACTCGGCCTGGACAAAGAGCTCAAAGAAAATGTCTGGCTGGCGCCGGGCTACCTGGTCATGATCGCCGCACCGGACGAAACGATCGAGTCTGAAGCGCTTGAGGTCAAGGGTGGTGAGTTATTTACGCGCCAGGGGGCCATCTATACTGACCACGATTACATTGTGCTCTCAATTGAAGTCACCAGCCAGCGCACCGACTGGCAGTCCTTGGGCTATGGTCCTCTGTGGCAAGATCTGCTCAAAACGTCCGCTGATGCTGATGACATCGAGACTGTCAAGAGTGCCTTTGTAACTTTCAGCGGTGCTATCCTGGCCAGTCCCGATCTAAGCTGGTCTGACCGCAGCGGCATTGTTACCTTGGCCAAGCAGCGTATTAAAGCTATCCGTGAAGCGCGCGCCAGCACGGACTTCCTTGAAGGGCTCAAAGCCGCAGATACCTTCCTGGAGCTTGAGAATTTGGTCAATGAAGAACCTGTACTGCCAACTGAGGTAGACGCTGAACAGACGCCGGAAAGCCTCCTAGAGACAGGCTGGATAGGATAGCAGGAGACTGCTTATGAGCCAGATGATCATCCACTACGAGGCAGAAGTCGTCAGCGTATCCAGCTCCAGTGATCTGGATCAGCTAGAGCCTGGAGCGCCATTTGATGTGACCTGGGCATTCCGCAATCGCGGCGCGGCCGAATGGGATGCCCAGTTTCAACTTGTCTACACTGACGAAAGTCACCCTGAAGCGTCCGCCTATCCCCATACAAACCTGGCCTCGGACAACATGGTCTCCCTCGCCGATCTCGGAGGGGCTCCCCGTGTCGAGCCAGGTGACGCAGTTTACCTGACCCTCAACCTCACGGCGCCGCTTAGCCCGGGCACCTATATGACCGCCTGGCAGTTGCAAACGCCCGGTGGCGAACGCTTCGGTCCGCTACGCGAGCTGCGCGTTGTGGTTGGCGAACTGCTGGAAAAGGGGTTGGGCGATCTGTCCTACGACGTCGTAAACTTCGAGAATAGCGTTACAGCCTATAACAACATGACCGCTGGCCAGCCCTTCACTGGCACATGGACCCTCAGAAATACGGGCTTTCAAGCCTGGTCTGGTATTTTTCGCGTCACTTACCATGACCAGGTCGCCGGAAACACGCTCGATGCCGTGCGCGACCGTATGGGCTCCGAGCCAAGTTATACACTGCAAGATGTAGCCGGACGTGATAATGTCGGACCGGGCGAAACCGTCATCCTCCGCCTCAAATTTACCGCCCCTCAGCAGCCAGGCATCTATGCTTACCATTGGCAGTTGGTCAGCGATGACGGCGTGCCCTTTGGTGGCATTCGTTGGATGCGCATCATCGTTGCCAAGGCGGATGGTACGGCCCCTCCCGAACCGTCCGACTCGCTCCCCTTCACGCACAGCGGCGCTGAAGTGACCTTTTTCACGGGCATGCACGGACCGGCCGATGACTTCATCTGGGGACAACAACGATTCCAAGACATGATCAAGCGTCTCAACATGCCCATCTTTTTTATGTCCCATGGCAGTAACCCTGACTTCTCTGCTATGGGTGACCCGCAGAGGAATGTGGTGCGCTTGTACTGGAATCCCAGACCTGTTGCGGCTGACGAAGCTTATGAAGAAGTGCGTGACGACCAGTTAAGACGCTGGTGGGATCGCGGCTACCGGCGTTTTGTCTTCTTCAATGAGCCACAGTTGGACGGCAAAATCACACGCTCGGAAGAAGGCTTCGGTATCGCCTGGAGGACCAAGGAGGAGTTTGCACGCTTTTTGCAGACGTGCCTCGCGCGGGCGCGCCAGGAATTCCCTGGCATACAGTTGTACACCACTCCCATGACTTCCAACGAAGCATTCGACCCTTGGGGCTGGCGACATACGATGTGGGATCATGTAAAAGGGCATGTGCACGGCTGGTGTATGCATGCCTATACTGGCGATAACAATGACGCCAACGCCGCCGCACAGGATATTGCCAACCAGGTAATCGAACTACAGCGGCGGCTTCAGTTACAAATCCCGATCATTGTTAGCGAAGCTTCGGTGAATCGCGGCGATAACGCGGTGCAAAAAGCGCAAGTGGCCCGTCTGCTGCCGGCTAAATTGTCCCACATTGGTGGTGTTGAAGGTGTCTTCTGGTATGCCGCTGATTGGAACCCAGATTTCGACACGCACCACGAAGGTTGGTTCCGCACTGGGATCGCCGACGCCTACTTGCACCAAGTGGCCTAGATTGCGTTGACCCAGCCCTTAGGAACTTGTTCTAGGTTGCTGAAAACTGGGGCTTAGCTGAATGACGTAACAAACGAGGAGAACCGACATGGTCAAACTAAATGTTCCTTATCGCTCGCAGTGGGACAACGACGCCAACACGCACAATGCCGACTGCGGACCAACTTGTGTTGCCATGATCCTCAATTTCTACAACGTCGACATTACTCCCAACGGCGTTTATGATTTCATACCACCTAAGGAAATGTTCGAATTCACGAACTTTACCGAACTGATCAAAGCCACGAGGAAGAATAATGTGGCCATGAGCTATTGCCCCCCGAAGGGTGTACCTTATCAGGACAAAAATGAGGCGTTTAGCCATCTACGTGCCAACTTGGAGGCGGGTAACCCATTGATCGCCTTGGTTAGCTACAAACGTTGGAAAGATGCTCTGGGCAACGATTTTGAGGGTGGGCATTTCGTCGTGGTCACCGGCTGCGACGACGAAAATATCTATTTTCACGATCCCCTCTTCGGTCTTTGGGTGAAGCCGCGCGAGAAAGGTGCTCATGTGACTATGACTCACGCTGACTTTTCCGCCGGATGGGGTGGATTCTCTCCTAATGAAAACCCCAATTGGGCCTGTACCGTAGCTGGACATGCGGCTGCCCCATCACCAGTCATCTCGCCGCCATCAAAGCCACCCTCTCCCCCTACGCCTACGCCGACTGCTCCCACCCCTGCCGCGCCAGGTCCTCAGGCGAAAAGAATGTCCGATGTCAATCTACGGGTAAGGGCCTTGGCTGCTTATCGCTGGGCCGAGCAACCGAACTTTGATAACCCTGATGAGGTGCAATTGTGGTTGGAAAATCTCGGCGATTGGGGCTTGGAGTATGATGAATACGTGGTGAAGTCGGGCGACACGCTGGCAGGTTTGGCGGCCCGTGTCTATGGGGAACAACATCGCTGGCATGCGATTCAAACCTACAACGATCTTCAACGAGATGGATTGTGGCTTGGCGAAACGTTGCTCATTCCCCGCCTGGGCCAGAGTGGCGCACACCTCAACCCAGCTTTGCCCCATGACACGACAGATTTCGCCAAATCTCTGGAATTCGGCATGCTTATCGATCCCGATTTGCCCGCCCAAGATTACAATTCTCTCTCCGCCAAAACAGTGGGCATCGGATTTGTCGACCTGTAAATAAAAGGAATTAGATAATGGAACCAACAATCAATTCGTGGAGGATAACATGAGCGAAATTTTCGAAAATGGATATGCAATTGTCATCGGCATTGATGCCAATAGAATCCCGCGCCTGGCATTGCCCGACGTGGCCAAGGATGTCACGGCCGTGCACGACGTACTCATCCACCCTGAGCGCTGCGCCTACAATCCTGACAACGTTAAGCTGCTCAAGGGTGAAGAGTCCACGGGCAAAAACATCTTGGAGGCTTTGTACTGGCTCAAAGACAAAGTGCAGGCTGATCCCCAGGCTACGGCCGTTATTTATTACACGGGTCATGGCATGGTCGATAAAAAAAGCGAGCAATACTACCTCATTCCCTACGATATCCAGGCCCTCAGCCGCTTACGCGTTGATGCCCTCAAAGCTGAAACGGTAACAGCCGAAATCAGCGAAATCCAGGCCAAACGCACATTGGTTATTCTTGACTGCTGCCACGCCCAAGGCATGGATGTCAAGGACGTTGATCTAGACAGCGGCCCCGAGCTTGATTCCATCGCCTTCCCTGATGATTTGCCCGAGACAAAATCGGTGCCAACCTATGAAACCGGAAGCAAAGACGTCGCCGAACTGTACGAAGGTGAGGGGCGGGCCATCCTCAATTCATCCACGGGCGCGGAATCCTCATACGTGCGACCGGATCGCAAGATGAGCGTATTCACCTACCATCTCATCGAGGCTCTGACCGGGCACGCACCCCATGGCGACACTGACACGGTCGTATACGTCACCGACGTCATGAGTTGGGTCACCCGCCGCGTCAAAGAAACTGTGGCCCAGATGGGCAGGTCTCAGACGCCGGTCATGCGCACAACCGGTGTCTTCCCTATCGCCCAGCTCATTGGTGGGAAGGGAGTGGCAGTTTCCAAGGGCGAGTTGGCGCCAGATCCTCTGGAACCACTGCCAGAGGCGTCGATTTCGATTGTAGGCGACCACGCTGTTGTTGCCGGTGACAATGCCGAAATCACTCAGGCTGGGGGTGATATCGCTGGTGGTGACGTCGTTAAGACAGAAGGCGGCATACATTTTGGCGAAGGGAATGTCAGCATCAGCGGACCGGTAGCCGCGGGTGACCAACAGGTGCATACCGGTGATGTAATCCATGGCGACCAACAGGTGCATACTGGTGACGTAGTCCAAGGTGACAAAGTTGAAGGTGACAAAGTTGGCGGCGATAAGATTAGCGTGGGCGACATTTCAGGCTCTCAAGGAGTTGCTATTGGTCGTGGCGCTAGCGCCGACGTGAGAATTCAGCATGGCGCTGAATCTGCAGCCCAGCTTGACCCACTTTTTGCACCCTTACAAGCAGCGGTCGCCGGACAGGCACCTGGAATGGTGGGTAAGGTCAACGAGCTTAAGGCTCAAGTGGAAATGGGTTCGGGCGCGGACGACAATACCGTTGCCAATCTGATTCAGGACATAGCAGATGCAGTTCCTACTGCCAAAGGGACGATTGTTGCCTTATTTGCCAATCCGCAAGTATCTACGGCTGCCGGTAACAATTCCAAGTTTGTCTTGGGGCGAATCAGTCGCTAATTTTGAATTACAATTCACTTAGCAAGTTTGGAGGTTGCTATGAAATTCGACATGGTATTTGAAGGTGGTGGCGCTAAGGGCATGGTCTTTGTCGGGGCGATGCAGGTGTTCACCGAAGCAGGACATACATATGACCGTTTAATCGGCACGTCGGCCGGAGCCATAACGGCTACGACCCTGGCGGCAGGTTATTCAACTGAAGAGATGTTGAACGCGTTATCCGAGACCGTAGATGGGAAGCCAGTCTTCACGACATTTATGGGCGATCCGCCTCCGTTCGACGATGACCATGTGGAAAACAGCGCTATTCGCGATTTGCTGCGCGACATTGATGTGCCCGCGCTGCCTAATTTTATCGAAGACCGCCTTGATGACGCCTTCGCCAAAGCTATCGCATCCAATCCGACGACGCGCCATTTTTATTCCTTCGTGGAACGAGGTGGTTGGTACTCCGCCCATGAGTTCGTAACCTGGCTGCGGCGCAAGCTGGATGAGGGAATGTATAAAGGCAAACCGCGCCAGTTTAGCAACATGAGCATGGCTGAAATGTTCGCCGAAACCGGGACGGAGCTTACGCTAACTGGCTCTGACACAACCTCAGGGAGACTTCTCATATTTAACCATCGCACGGCACCTGACTTGCCACTGGTTTGGGCTGTTCGCATGTCGATGAGCGTGCCCTTGCTCTGGCAAGAGGTGATCTGGAAGGAGGAGTGGGGTTTATATCGCGGAGACTCGATCACTGATCA
>JAACFF010000501.1 GCA_009937635.1 Chloroflexota bacterium | reverse complement strand
TATCTTCGGCGCTGCTATTCTTAATATCGGCACCCCACCTGGGGGCTCTTCCACCACGGCTTCATTGCCCCTCAATTTCTATACTTCCTTGTTGAACGGAGCGCTCGATGGCTGGCTGGCTATTGCTGGAGTCATCTTTCTGCTGCTTGCCAGCCTCGGCATGTTCTTCTTGCTCAACCGTCCTGAAGCTCCGGTATGGATTGCCCCTGTCTCAATAGCAGTTGGTTCGTTGTTCTTGTTGCTAGGCTACGTTCTTACAATCTTCACAGTTCGGCAGCTTGAGCCTCATCTTGCCGGCGGCGTCAGAGATGCGAGGGCGACCTTCATGGCCATGGCGGGTACCGTTTACACCACTTCCTCTTTGATGTTGGTCATCGGCAGTGGCCTTACCTTTGGTCTAGGTGTTGGTCTTTTTGGGCTATTCGGACTTCAGTCAGCAAGCGTCCCATCTTGGGCGGGATGGCTCGGCATTTCCGCCGGCCTGCTGCACGTGGGATGGCTGGATGCCCTGGCACCCTCCCCATTATCAACCTACCTCTCTACAATTAAATTATTCGATCTTCTGTTGTTCCTTATCTGGCTGGTGACCATGGGTATCATTCTCTTCCAACACCGTTCTACAACAACTGCATAGAACGAACCTCTCAATGCAGTGCACACTCTTTTCACATAAAATTCCCGTCGGCGTCCTTAAATATCAAGTATAGTCGTTGGGATGGATCGGTAGATCTTTTTCATTTAAACAGCTTTCGAATTGGGAGGCGTACATGATGAAGAATCAGACTCCACGTACTTTGCGACGACTGTTCATTCTCTTCCAAATCACCTTCTGGCCCGTGTTCTTGACGGGACTTCTCGCCACACAAATTAATGCCCAAAGCGATAATGCCGAGAGCGAGCAGATCGGCACGCAAGTGACGGTCTCGGATACCGTTCACCTTCCGGTCATTTACCGCCTTTCGCTACCGCCATTACCTCGCCCGATCCGCGTCACCGCCGATCCTCCCATTGATTTTGATGCAGCACGTACGGCGGCTCAGTCCCAGGGGCGTGATATCGCCTTTAACAAGATTGGCTTCCACGTCGGAATAGGCGGTAACCGGGAAGGTCTAGATGAATGGATGGCCGATCTTGATGCCGCTGGCGTGCCCTTTTTCTTGAAGACCGCGAACGACGCGGAGCCGATCTATAAAGCGCAGCAACTGATGCAAACCAGCGGTGTCTCCCATACCCTCGTTTATCGCGACGCCAGATCAAAGTATGATATCCCGCGCTATGACTTGCCACCAAAGGAAGCGGCACAATTGAGCTGGCAGCTTAATCGTTCCGTCTTCCCACCTGAACTTGAACCAGAATTGATCTGGATCGAAACCGTTAATGAGCCAGATCAACTGCGCGCCGAATGGCTGGCAGCGTTTTCTTTGGAAACAGCAAAACTGGCCGTAACCGATGGGCATAAATATGCTGCATTTGGGTGGTCACCTGGGAGGCCGGAGCCGGAAGATTGGGAGTCACCAGCTATGCTTGAATTCCTTCGCTATGCAGGAGAGCATCCCGACAAAGTAGCAATTGCCTTGCACGAATACAGTCTAGAGAGAGAGAGTATAGGCAACCTTTATCCCTGGCTGGTCGGCCGTTTTCAGAAACTATTTGCGGTTTGTGATGAACATGATATCCCCCGGCCAACCGTTCTGATTACAGAATGGGGTTGGGTGTATAATCACGTTCCTGAATCAGTTGACGAGGCCATGGAAGACATCGAATGGGCATCCTTACTGTATGCCGCCTATCCTCAGGTGAAAGGTGCAGCCATTTGGTATTTAGGAGAAGGAGGCGATGAGTTCCATAGTATTTCCGACGAAGCCCAACGGCTCATCACCCCAACGCTAGATTTTGGCCTTAGCAATTATTACTTTGTGGACCCCAATCCTTTGCCGATAGACGAGTCCTTATTCGAACCCAATCCCCCAACGTGATTTGTTGACGGGTATAGTGGGCGGATGCCTCCTTGTTTTCTATACAAACTGAAGCCCTGTCTAGCGTCAGACCTTGGCAATAGTACGCAAGCGCGTCCGCTTTCAAGGTTTGCACATGCCCTTCCCTAAAGGCGGTTTCTTACCACGAAAATCCCCAGGTACCTCAATCAAGGGTGCGTCCAAAATTGGTGTATGAACCAGACCGGAAGAGTTATTCTCTCTGGGAATCTCACTCGAGCGATACACCAAAATTAATCGCACCCTCAATCAATCTCATCTAGACAATACAATACCCTTTGTGCTATATTGTGACTATCGTCAGTAAATAATTGTCGCTGCCATGGGAGTTTGCACCAGTTACGGCTGTTAATCCCAAAAATTGAGATTAAACAACTGTCCAAGGACCTATTCCTAGTTTGGAGGGTAAAACGAGATGTTTCTCTACGCCGTTGTGCTGCCAGTCGTTTGTTCCTTATTTTTTCTTGTCTTTTGGTCAAGGCTCCACGAAGTTTCAAAGATTAAGTTTCTCCGCTTGCGGCACTTCTACATTCCAGTCGCCGTACTTATATCGGTGGCCGCTTGCAACCCCATTGGAATCCCCCAAGTGGAACCCGCAATTCAGGAACCGGCACAAGATCCAGTTCAGGAGCCAGTACAAGAACCACAAACCAGTGAAGTTATCGATCTTGAAACTGAGTCTGGTGAAGACTCGATCCAGGAATCGGAGATCGCCCAGACGGATGACGTCAAAGAAATTGCCTCTGGAGCCGGACAGTCAGCGCTTCCCTCAAAACCCGCACAGCTTTTTAGTGAGGATGAATACGGTATTGTTCTCTTTACTCTTGACGGAGAACAAGATATGCAGCGCTTGGTCGACCTGACTGCTGAACAGCTTCGCTCGGTTTTGGTGGAGACAGGGGCACTGGCAAGCGTGGCAATTGACATCGAGTACTTACCTGAGGAGTCGGGTGGGGAATGGTCTACCGCCATGCTTGGTGGAAGAATCGGCGTTTGGATAACAGCACCCAAGGATAACGATGTATTGTCAGTACAATCTCGCGCTTATTTCCCAGACGTAGAACTACTGTTAGGTGAAGGCCAACTAGGAATACGAAGAACATCCGAGGCAATGCTGGAACCATTCACAGCCAGTTCCACGACAGATGCCAGTAAGATCCTTGCTGACCGTCTGGGTGTTATTGTAAATGCCTATATAGGATATGATTCACTAAAGTCTGGTAATCATACCGAATGTGCGAGGCGATTCGGTTCGGCAATCGCTCTGATCGATCGGGTCGACGTTTCATACAATCGAGCAGATGCAAGTCATGGAGCATTGGGACAGTGCATGGCCGCCCTAGGCAAGTCCGAAGAGGCGAAATCTCATTTCGAACAAGCCTTAGCGATAAATCCCGATGTTGCCAACGCTTATTACGGATTAGGAAATTACTACTTCGAAAAGGGTGATTATGACACAGCACGCCACAATTTTAGTATTTCTGTAGACAAAACTCTCGTCGATGCGCTGGCGACTGAGAAAACCGAGGCTCGAGCTTATGTGGGGCTTGGCAATGTCGCCCTCGCTCTGGGAAACTACGAAGAGGCGATAAGTTTCTTTGATAAGTCCATTGTCGTTGTCCCAGACTTTCCAGCTTACTACTTGGCAAGGGGGCTAGCAAAGCGGGCGCTCGGACGAGAAGATGCCACCGCAGATTATGAGATGTGCATTGGCCTGGTTGAAAGAGAAAGAGAACCGTCTGATTATTACGAGCAAGTCGCTTTGGAATGCAGTACCAGATTAGAGGGCGAAGACGGTAATGTAGCAGTCGCACCTACAACGGAAACTGAAAACCCCACAGTAACGCCTACTGCTAGTCCAGGTGCAGAGATAAGG
>JAACFF010000500.1 GCA_009937635.1 Chloroflexota bacterium | reverse complement strand
CAGAGTAGCGTAGGCGGCGCTGGGCGGCTTACGATTGCCAAATCTCCCTGCGATCGATCCTTCGTAAACCGCGCCATGTGCATTGATATCCGAATCTGGGCCTGTCCACCCCCATGCCGGGTCGTGGCAGGAGGCACATGATTGGTTATTGTTAATAGAAAGATTTTCGTCAAAAAAGATAAACTTTCCTAATTCCGCCTCATCGCTCAGTCCAGGATCCGCAGCAACTGTAGCCAGCGAAACCACAAGAACCAGTACCAGAGCAAAAATCAAAGGAAAAGCCAGACTTTTTTTAGTAAACATGCTTGTATCCCCCATTTGTTGGTCTGCCACAGCAGACAACGATATTAACGAAGTATTGGACACCCCCACCACCAGACTCCCACCTGGAAGTGTAACCCCATAGACACCTCCTTTCTGTATTCAGGACTGCTAACACAGCCAACCGGACAACTGATCCCGGCATAATATGTTCTTCTTGCCCTAAAGCTGCCTTTCATCATATGTGAATTTAACTGGCGCCACAAGTGACAAATGTCATGTTTTTTAGAATCATCATACTCTGACCCAGAGTCACAAGCAGAAAAACGCTTCTAGCAGTGTGAAGTCTCGGCTCATCCTGCGGTTGGCAATGATCAACGGACATCGCTACAATCGTTCTACCTCGAATTCGGCAATGGAAATTCAGCTTTTTAAGCATTGGAAAGCACAATGTCAGAAGAAAAACAGTTTCTTTATACGATTAAGCCTACGCGGCTGGCCATGTTGACCGAAGGCCCTACAACCGAGGAATCAGCAGTGCTCAGCCAGCACTTCAACCATCTAAAAACACTTACCGAACAGGGCGTTTTGATCATGGCGGGTCGAACGCAAACGGCCGATAGTGACACTTTCGGCATCGTCATCTTCAAAGCCGCCAGCGATGAAGCTGCAGAAACGATTTTGCAGACCGATCCCGCAGTTGCCCTGGGCGTTATGCAGGCACAACTGTACCCATTCCGCATCGCCCTTTCCAAGGAACCTTACAGTTGACGACGCGCTTCTTCACCAGCACGATCCAACCGCTACGCATACGCCTTTCTTCGGCCGTACACCCCAATCTCTATTTTTGGACCGGCTTTCTATTGCTAAATTTCCTCCTTTTTCTGCCTGCCTACCTGCTTAACCGTGAAACCAGCGCCTTTCTGCCTCCCATATTCGAGCGAGCTGCAGAACCGTCTGTCACTGTCCGAAAGCTATTTTCCTGGCGCAACAATCTGGATATTTTTAGGCTCAATATTGAAATTACGTTGCTTTTAGCCATCTGGGCCTTCCTGCCCTGGCTAAGGCGACCTCGCCTACGTGGCTTTTATCGCCTCTTGTTCACTTCTGTCACGATCGTGGGCCTGGCATATGCCATCTACGAAAACTTGATCGTAAGCATATACCAGGAGGATCCCGTTTTTTATGCCCATTTTCAGTTGGCTGTCGACGGGCTGGATTTTGTTTGGAAACACTTGACTGTATCGTCATTAACTCTGGGAGCCGCCATTTTGGCAATTGCCGCAACCATCGCCCTACTAGCGCTTTGGGCACGCATCTTAATTGGTGGCATCCCGGTAAATCATCTAAACCGTGGCACAAGAATCCTTCTCGCGTTCCTCGCCTGTCTCTCTATTTTGGCCGCACTCAGCTCTGGCAAAACACTGTCTAGTCCAAAAAGCATTGCCAGTAGCTTGGTTGCTAAACTGGGTAAGAACACGGCCGATTCAATCGCCCTATACCAACGCGTTCGCGCCGTAGATGATCTCCCTTTCTACCAGGCCTACAATTACACAGGACACGATCTCTTGGGCAAGCCAAACATCTATCTCATTTTCATTGAGTCGTACGGTAGCACCCTTTACAGCCAGGAACGCTTTACTGATAGCTATACGAAACTTCTGGGCGATTTGACTACCGAATTGGAAAATGGCGGCTGGTTTGCGGCGACAGCTTTAAGCGAATCGCCGACCTGGGGCGGTGGCTCGTGGATGGCCTATACCACTGCCCTATTCGGCATGCGCGTAGACAGCCACCCGCAGTATTTGGCTCTCCAAGAACGATTTCAGGAAGAATCATATCCTGATCTGGGAAGTTATATGCAGTCGCAAGGCTACCGCTACCTTCGCGCAACCTCGCTTGCCGTGGAATTAGATGATGAAGAGTGGCATCAATACAAGGATTTCTTCGGCGTCGATAGTTGGATACGTTATAGCGATCTAGACTATCAAGGCATGCATTATGGTTGGGGCCCATCCCCGCCCGACCAATATGTACTCCACGCTATTGACCAAGATATTAAAGGCGAATCTGACCAACCATTTTTGCTCTTTTGGATCACGCAAAATTCCCATTATCCGTGGCGCAAGGTACCCAAAGTCGTCGACGATTGGCGCGCGATGAATGACGGCAATGCCGTGGTTACAGTTTTTAAGGACGAATCCACCTCGCTAATCGAAAAGCGAGAGAACTACCTTGAGGCCATCATCTATGAGCTGAGCTTCCTGAAGGCGTTTATATTGAATGAGGCGGGAGACAACGATATTTTTGTCCTTATCGGCGACCACCAGCCAGGTTACATAACCCGGCGCAGCGATGGCTTTGACACGCCGCTGCACATCATCAGCAAAGACAGGGCCTTCGTTCGCTCCTTCGCCGAGTACGGGTTCGATCCCGGCCTCAAGGTGCAAGATCCGCTTCCAGCAATGCGGCACGAGGGTTTCTATTCCCTTTTTATACGCGTGCTTTTGCAGCAATATGGCCAGGGCGGGAGCAAGCTGCCAGAGTACCTCCCCCATGGCATTCAGCTAGAGAATCATTGAGTTCTATGACATCGTAACTGGACCAATCTCCATAGATTGGTCCACTATTCACCTGAAACGCCTGACAGATTGTTCCTAGACCCGTAATGCTGCGCGCTGGTTAATATCTTATGATAGATGCGATCGCTTCCTCCGCACGTCAGTTATTATTTCCACGATTGAAATGTATCCCATAGAAAATAACGAAGGAAGCACACTCATGTTCAACAACGGCCGTCTACCCATTCTGTTTACGCTTATCACAATCCTGATTCTTCTTCTGACCGCTTGCGGCGGCACAGCCAGTGCGCCAGCTAATGAGCCAGTAGCTGAACTGGAATCAGTCCAGCAGCAAGATGCGGCGGTGGAAGAACACACCGATGATCACGATGGAGAAGAAAGCCATCCCCCTGAAACTGAAGCAGAAGATGAAGCGCACGCAGAAGAGCAAGCTGGAGATGAGGGTCACGCCGCTGCAGAATCACCAATCACTGGATTGCGCACTTTCGTAATTGTGCCTGAGGAATCTCAAGCTTCTTACCTCGTCGATGAGGAATTCTTAGAAAATGCCTTGTCCAAACTAGGCATTGAGGCGGGACAGAATGACGTTGTCGGCACAACGCCAGAAGTATCAGGGCAGCTGCAGCTTAACCTGGACGATCTATCGGCCGTTTTGGGTGAGAACGAGTTTGCGGTTGATTTGTCGCAGCTAACCTCTGATCAAGACCGGCGTGACAATTGGATTCGCGAGAATGGCCCCACGTTTGATCGCTTCCCCATGGCCACCTTCACGGCAACGGCCGTCTCCGGTCTGCCTGATAATTACGATGAAGGCCAAGAAATTCAGTTCCAGGTCAGCGGCGATCTGACCGTGCATGAAGTCACACTGCCCGTCACCTTTGACGTTACCGCTACTTTACAGGATGATACGCTAACCGGAGTATTGGAAACACGTCGATTGATGAGCGACTTTGGCATCGATCCACCTGCATTTGCCGGCACCCTCACCGTCGCCGATGAATTTGGCATCCGAGTTGAATTCACCGCCC
>JAACFF010000121.1 GCA_009937635.1 Chloroflexota bacterium | reverse complement strand
CGGGAGGGTCAAAGCGTCATAGTATTCTTCCCGCTTGTCGCTGAAATCGGCAGGAACATCTTCGTCAGGATTGCGGTAACGGTCTGCTCCTTCCACCCAAATCTCTTTGCAGCGCAACTTGTCACGAAGGGACTGTAAAACGCACAGTTCGTAGCGGACACGACGAATACGCCGGCGGCCGCGACGATCTTGCTGATAAATCCAACTTTGCCACCGATTTTGGATGACATCATCCATCGGTATCTCCTGCTCTTTGGGATAGAAAGGGTCTTTTTCCTCAAGGTAAGCAGCCACCACTTCTATGGCCTCAATAAGCGGTTTGTATTGGTCGTTGTTGGAGCGAAAGGTCAATACTTCCAACAAGGGCGGTAGAATTTGGCGGTAGTGATGGGTGTAGGAACCGCTGATGCGCGTCTGGACGGAGTGTCGATAATTACCGTTGTTTTTTGCCTCGTGTACCAATGAGCGTAGCCGTTCTTGGCCAACCAATGGATACAATACCTCGCGAATAATACCGTTCGGGTTATCCCACATCGCTTCAGCCAGACGAAATAGCAGTTGCTGCTTGCCGCCAACCCGAATGAAATCAGTCAGCAGCTTGCGTTCTTCGCGATATTCGGCACGTAGACGAATATCTTTGAGGACGCGGATGAACAAGTCCACCAACTGATCTGTGATTTCCCGCTGCCGCACCCAGGAGAAAGCAGCCAACATCGTATAAGTCTGTGGCTTATCTTCCTGTTCCTTTTCCCGTCTTCGCAAGTGGCTGATTGATTCAACAGCCGTTTGTTGCTGGTACTGGCGTAGGAAACGAAGCGGCATGCCCACGAATAAATCAGGGGGGAGACCGATTTCTTGTAACAGTTTTAGCCGGTCGGCTACTTTTTTGATGTTGTTGACTTTGGCATCGCCGGCCCCACTCTTGAGGTTGTGAATAGGATAGCGATGCGGATCATCGTCATCATCCACCTGTTCTCCCAGGTCTAAATCAGTCACCAAGTCTTCTTTTTTATATATCAGTTGCCGCAAATTGGCCCTGACTGTCTCCGACAATCGGGCTGCGGTCTGGGCAAAGAAGGCTTGTTCGTGACGATGTTTGGCTGATTTAATGAGTCGTTCTATCTGCTTTTTGGAGGGTGGCTCAATATGGGAACGCCGCAATCGTTGGTAAACCAGCTTTTCCAGGTAAGCAGGGCGATGTTCATGGGATAATACTTCATCCATTAACCAAGCCCGTAACGCATCTTGGTCGGCAAGCGTAGCCGGGTGAAAACCCAACAGCTCTCGGATATCCCGCCTGTGTTCTCTGAGGCGGCTGCCGTTCCAATCATATTTGTGGATGACCTCATGGGGTAAATCCAACTGTTGGGCGACGTATTTGACGATTGACGGGTGAATCTCCGTTAGATCTTCAGGAAAACGGCTTTCATTTTGAAAAAACTTCAACAAGAGAGCCTTCCCCAGATGATTATGAGGGTCATTGCTGCCCAAGAAACTGATCTCCGGGGCTAAGAGGGTAAACTGCTCGATAATGTCATCGGTGTTCCACTTGTAGTTCATCATACTTTCTCCTAATGATGCTGATATGTAGTCACCCTGTTGGGCGCCGGGAGAAAGTTTGATGAGTTTTCAGGAGAAACCAAATGGATGGGGAGAAGACTGTTAGTCGATGGTAAATCTGGTATTAATCTAGTGAGCCCTCGTTACACGTTTGTTAAACACGGGCCTAGCTAGACGAAACCAATTTATCCCGCCCACGATAATGCTACCTTGCTATTAGATACAGTATAGCATGATAGTCAACGCAGTAGTCCTGCAAAGATGGGCGATGTTGTGCGATTTGACGACATTTATCAGCGATTCACATCTGTTGACCCTACCACGTCATCCTAGCTTCCCGACCACTCTGATGCTGGCAGTCACAGCCCTTCCTCGCGGATTTGGTTGCCATCCTGACGGATGTGGTTATATTGTCCCAGAGGCTTCACACCCCGCCGTTGCCGGCAACGCATGCTCTGGTAGGATACCGATGGCAGTACATCGGGTTGTGTCCTGTGTGGAACAGTCACAACAGCTATTCAAGCGACTTAGTGTCGCACTTTGCAAAAATAACCTACTTGGGCTGGGTGGTGTCATTCCATCAAGGTTAAGCAATCAGACCTAATAACTTGTAGGAGTTTCGAAATGTACAATCCCAAACCAGAACATAAATTCACCTTTGGCCTATGGACGGTTGGCAATGTAGGGCGAGACCCTTTTGGCGAACCGACCCGCAAGGCTCTGTCACCTGTAGAAATCGTACACTTGCTAGCTGAGGTAGGCGCTTATGGCGTCAACTTCCATGATAATGACCTCATTCCCATCGACGCCACTCCGGCCGAGCGCGATCGGATAAAATGGAATTTCAAACAAGCCTTGAACGAGACGGGCCTGGTTGTGCCCATGGCAACGACGAATCTTTTCAGCGATCCTGCTTTCAAGGACGGCGCCTTTACTTCCAATGATCCCAAGGTTCGCGCCTACGCTCTGCACAAGACGATGCACGCCATCGACCTGGGCGTGGAAATGGGCGCCAGCACTTACGTCTTCTGGGGAGGTCGCGAAGGGACTGAAACTGACGCCGGCAAAGATCCGTTGGAAGCGGGCAAGTGGTTCCGCGAAGGGCTGAACTTTCTCTGTGAATATGTCATCGATCAAGGATATGAGCTGAAGTTCGCGCTGGAGGCGAAACCTAATGAACCACGGGGGGATATTTATCTTTCGACTACCGGCGCCATGTTGGGCTTTATCAGCACGCTGGATCACCCGGAGATGGTAGGAGTAAACCCGGAAGTTGCCCATGAACATATGGCAGGGCTGAATTTTACGCATCACGTGGCCCAGGCGTGGGACGCGGGCAAGTTGTTCCACATTGACTTGAATGACCAATCATTCGGCCGTTACGATCAAGATTTTCGCTTTGGCTCGGTTAATTTGAAGAGCGCTTTCTTCCTGGTGAAATTCCTGGAGGATGTCGGGTATGATGGAAATCGCCATTTCGACGCCCATGCGTACCGTACGTCTGATTATGAAGACGTCAAGGCTTTCGCCCGGGGCTGCATGCGCACCTATCTACTATTAAAGGAAAAGCATGCACAATTCAGTGCTGATGCGCAGATTCAGGCGTTGCTGGCTGAGATCACAGCCGACGATGGATCGATGGATAGCTATAAGGGCGTCTATTCCGGGGAAAAGGCACAAGCACTCAAAGCACATACCTTTGACCGGGTAACATTAGGCAAAAGGGGACAACCTTACGAACAACTGGATCAGCTTGTTATCGAGCTGCTGCTTGGCGTGCGATAGGAAACAGTATGAGTTATTTTATCGGCATTGATAGTTCAACAACGGCCACCAAGGCATTGCTGATGGCCGATGATGGCAGCGTGGTCGGGGTGGCGGCCTCGTCATACGGCTTTGAGACACCCCACCCGCTGTGGAGCGAACAACAGCCGTCTTTGTGGTGGGAGGCAACGGTGGAGAGTACCCGCCAACTGTTGCAGCAAACGGGCATCTCCCCGTCTGAGATCAAGGGGCTTGGGCTCACTGGACAGATGCACGGGCTGGTGCTTTTGGACGCGGACGGCCGAACGTTACGCCCATCGATTTTGTGGAATGACCAGCGCACCGGAGCGGAGTGTGATGAGATGCGAGCGAAGCTGGGCAAACAGAATTTGATCGCCATCACTGGTAATGATGCCTTGACCGGTTTCACAGCGCCCAAGATCCTGTGGGTTAAGAACAATGAGCCAACTATTTACGCCCAGGTGAAGCATATTCTGCTGCCTAAGGATTACGTGCGCCTACAATTGACGGGGGCATACGCGATGGATAAGGCGGGAGGAGCCGGCACCCAGCTCTTTGATGTGGCCAAGCGGGATTGGTCAGCGGCTGTATTGGAAGCGCTGGATATCGACCCCATATGGCTACCTCCGACCTTTGAAGGCACGGCCGTCACCGGAGTCATCACTACGGAAGCGGCGGCAGCGACCGGCTTGCGAGCAGGCACGCCCGTTTTTGGTGGTGGCGGGGACCAGGCGGCGGCGGCGGTGGGCACAGGTGCGGTCGAGGAGGGTATCGTCTCGCTCAGTCTGGGCACATCGGGCGTCGTCTTTGCCGCCGCTGAGCAAGCGATCATTGAAGGGGACGGCCGTTTACACGCGTTCTGCCACGCCGTGCCCGGTAAATGGCATCTCATGGGCGTCATGCTCTCGGCAGCGGGCAGCTTGCGCTGGTACCGGGATGCATTAGCCCCCGACGTTTCTTTTGACGAGCTGCTCACCCCG
Source organism: Chloroflexota bacterium (assembly GCA_009937635.1). Classification (GTDB taxonomy): domain Bacteria; phylum Chloroflexota; class Anaerolineae; order Promineifilales; family Promineifilaceae; genus JAACFF01. The sequence goes on along the minus strand of JAACFF010000121.1, from coordinate 10,459 downwards.
GCAGAGAACATCCCCGCCGGCAGCGAAGGGCTTCTTTTCCTGCCTTACTTAACCGGAGAGCGCACCCCCCACCCTGATCCCCTGGCGCGCGGCGCTTTTGTGGGGCTCACGGTGCGGCACGGCCAGGCGCATATGACCCGGGCGGTACTGGAAGGCGTTGCCTTCGGCCTGCGGGATAGCTTCGAGCTCATGCGCGAGGCCGGCCTGGCCAGCGTGGAACAAGTACGCATCACCGGCGGTGGAGCCAGGAGCTCTTTATGGCGCCAGGTTCTGGCAGACATATTTGGTGTGGGACTGGTCACCTTGAACGCTGATGAAGGCGCGGCTTATGGCGCTGCTCTGTTAGCAGCCGTTGGGAACGGTATTTGGCCGGATGTACCCAGCGCCTGCCGCCAGGTGATCCAGGTGACAGGAAGAACGGAGCCACAGCACGGGGAAACGGCCGTTTACGATCAGCGGTACGCAATTTATCGCGCCCTCTACCCTGCTCTACGAGAATCATTCCACCATCTCTCGATGTAGTTGGAAACAGAACCAATAAATTAACCAGCCAATCGATTCATCCTACTCATCCGCTGAGTGTAATTCAGGATGGCCTTTCTCCTCGCTACGTACCTTAATGCAAGTCGAAAGGTTATTAGCATATAAATAAAACGTGCGCATGCACTATTCTGTTCGCGCCTCGATGTTCCGGCGTTTGTGGGTGGTCGGCGGGTGATCTAGGGATGCTTTGCCTATATTTAGCAATGCGCCAATTACTATGCGAAGAATAAAGACGCACTAATCGCGAATGGCTCGAATATCTAAAGGCAGGCCCATAAAGTGGATCAAAATAGGCAGTGCTCTCATCGTGCTGATCCTACTGCTTGTATTGCTACTCGGGCATGACAGCGCGACCGGAGAAGCTAGTGAAGGCCATATTGACCTGGTCACGCGGCTGGAGGTTGATCGTTTTGGCATCGGGCAACCCGCAAGACTGACATCTGACCTTATGACAGGCACGCTCTTGTTGAATGAAGACGAAGATAATAGCCTGCACACAATTTCCACATTTGGCGATTTGCTGGCGACGGAAAAGCTTGAAAATATACCAGACAGTGTAGAGCATATTGAATACAATGCCCGGTCGGGCAGTCTGTTCATGTTCGACCCTGGCCAGAGGCAACTCCTGGCGATACCTTGGGAGCATGGCAGATCTGGAGGTGCAGCAAGCGAGGGCAAGCGCACGGCTATCACGCTTCCGCTTGCAGCGACCAATGGGATCGCTGCGGATCCCTCTTCAGGCGATATTTATTTACTCGACGGCAATTCGCTTCATTTTATCCGCGTTGATGCTGCTGGAATCGGGGAACAGGCCCGCTCAGCTTCGCCGCAAGCAAAGCTAGTTTCCACCATTTCCCTTGGCGGTGAAGTGGACGTTCTACAAGGTTTGGCTTTTGATCCAGTCAGCCGCCATTTGTTCAGTACCGATCCCAAACGCCACCAACTAATTGAGTTTACGCTGACCGGCGAGCAGGTTAAGATTTACGATCTATCCCCATTCAACTTGCCGGAGCCAGAAGGGTTGGCCTTTGCTCCCTCAACGAATCAGACAGATGCTCCTGCCAATACCAGCTTATACATCTCCGGTGGCGAGGCCGATATTGATATCTGGGAGTTTACTTTCGCTCTGCCCGCGGCTTCGTCGATAGAAGCAACGACGTCGTCACTGGTGCAAACGATTGAGGTCTGGCAGTTTTCCCCACCTAGCCCAGACGCATCAGGGGTGACCTACTTGCCAGGATCCGGAACACTTCTGGAAACTGACTCTGAAGTGAACGAGAAACCCATCTATGAAAACGTTAACCAATTTGAAATCGCATTGACCGGGGCGGCAAGTGGGACATTGATTAACACCTACGATACGACCCATTTCTCCAATGAGCCAACCGGCGTGGCCTACGATCCTAGCCGCAACCATCTTTTCTTTAGCGATGACAATATCAAGAAGATACACGAAGCCGACTTAAACTATAACCTGGTCAGATCTTTTGCAGTGGGCATCCTTGATGGAAAAGCGGTCGATCCGGAAGGTATTGCTTACAACACGAGGAACGGCCGTCTCTATATCGCTGGTGGTACTAGTGAAACCATATTCTGGATAGATCCCGGCCTTGATGGCGATTTTGGCACAAGCGACGACTTGGAAGGCAGTTTTCCAGCTACCTACCTACGTGATCCTGAGGGGATCACCTTCAATACCGACAGTGGCAATCTATACGCCGTGGGCAAAGACGATGTGGTCGCAGAGTATACGGTAACCGGTTCAGTTGTGCAGTTAATTGATATTTCGGATGCCGATGCGCGCAAGCCTGCCGGCCTGGCATATGGCCCTTCAAGCCTGGGAAGCGGCAAGAGTATTTACGTCAGCGACCGGGGAGTTGATCTGGATTCTGAAATCAACGGTGGATTGGGTGACGGTAAGATTTACGAGTTTTTGCTTGAATCAGCTCCGGCACCAAAAGCGAACTTTGAAGGCTCACCACGTAGCGGTCCTGTCGCGCTAACGGTCAACTTCATCAACATTTCCACCAGCATTTACGACACCTGTGAATGGGATTTCGGAGATAACCAATCCAGCAGCGAGTGTCACAACATCAGCCATACGTACAGTAACGTAGGCAAATACAGCGTCTCTCTGACCGTCACGGGACCAGGAGGTTCCAGTACGAATAAGAAAACGAACTATATTCAGGTGGGAATTCCGGCCCATGCCAATTTTAGCGGCGATCCGACTACAGGACTTGTGCCGCAGACAGTGACTTTCGTCAATGAATCTAGCGGAGATTACGAAACATGTGAATGGGACTTTGGCGACGGCGGCACCAGCAACAGTTGTGATACAAACGTGATCCATACCTACGCAGTTGGAGGGCAGTTCACCGTCAGTCTGACAGTAAGCGGGATCGGTGGGGAAAGCATAGAAACGAAGGCTGGTTATATTATTATGTATGAAGTACCTACAGCCGATTTCAACGCCTCGCCCACCCAGGGTTGGGCACCGCTTTCGGTGCAGTTCACAAATCTGTCTCGTGGTGACTACGATACCTGTTCATGGAACTTTGGTGATGGAAGCAGTTCTAGCATGTGTGCAAATCCGCGCCACGTGTATGCATCACCTGGGATTTACACTGTTGAGCTCGCTCTAGATGGTGCGTTCGGCGCAGACACAACAAAGAAGATCGATTTCATATCTGTGGGGCTACCGCGCGTGCAATTACCTCTGATTTTTCGTCATTGATCTGCCTGATTCTATTCGCGCATCGATGTTTTGGCTTTTGAGCGTGGTTGGCGAATAATCTGGGGTGCCCTGCTTGTAATGCCAGGGGTATTGGCTATGCGAAATTTTGCAGTTCGAGTTTCTAAAGGTGGGCCGATGATGTGGGCCAGGATAGGCAGCGCGTTTCTGTTGCTGTTCTTGCTTGCTCTCTTAATTGGGCACGGCAGCGCGGCCGGACAAGCCAATGCCGGTTATATCGATCTGGTCACACGGCTGGAGGTTGATCGTTTTGGAATCGGCCAACCATCAAGCCTTACATCTGACCCCACTACAGGCACGCTCTTGCTGTTTGAAGGCACGAATAGCCACGCACATACAATTTCCACCTTTGGCGATTTGCTGGCAACAGAAAAGATTGAAGGGTTAGCAGATGGTGTGCAACAGATTGAATATGATGCCCGATCAGGCAGCCTGCTCGCCTTCGACCCGGGACAGAGGCAGCTTGTGGCGGTGCCTTGGGAGCGTGGCAGCTCTGGAGGAGCTGTAAGTGGGGACAACCATACGGCCGTTGCGCTACCTATCACAGAGGTTAATGGGATCGCTGTCGATCCCACTACGGGCGATGTTTATTTGTTGGACGGCGATTCGCGGCGGTTTATTCAGATAGATGGCGCTGGGATGGGAAGTTCGAGCCTGCCTTTGTCCCCAATGGAGCCGGTTTCCTCTATTGCGCTTGATGGCGAAGCGGGAGTTCTACGCGGTCTGGCTTTTGATCCGGAGAGGCGACATCTTTTTAGCTATAGTTCCACACACCAGCAATTGTTTGAATATACGCTGACCGGCGAGCTGGCCAACGTGTACGATCTAGCCTCCTTCAACCTGATTGAGCCGCAGGAGCTGGCTTTCGCTCCTTCTACCGACGAGACCGACGCTGCTTCGGCCACCAGTTTATTTGTCGCCGGCGGTGGAGAATACACCGACATCTGGGAGTTCACATTCGCTCCGTCTGTAGCTCCTGCGATGGCGGCGACTGCAGCGACGCTGGTACAGACGATCAACGTGTGGCAATTTTCTCCGCCAAGCCCGGATGCTTCAGGAGCAACCTACCTACCCCACTCCGACAGGCTGCTGGAAACTGACTCTGAGGTGAATGAAAAAACGATCTATGAGGATGCCAACCAGTTTGAAATGACGTTGGGTGGATCATTGGTCAAGACCTACGATACGACCGATTTCACCAACGAGCCGACTGGCATTGCTTTCGATCCCGACCGCAACCATCTTTTTATAACTGATGACAACGCCAAGATGGTGTACGAAAGCGACCTAAGCTACAACATGGTCAATTCTTTTTCGGTGAGCAGACTCGACGGAAAAGGGGTCGATCCGGAAGGTATTGCTTATAACACCTGGAACGGCCGTCTCTATATCGCTGGTGGTGTCAGTGATACGATTTTCTGGATAGATCCCGGCGCCGACAACGATTTTGGCACAAGCGATGACGTGGAAGGCAGTTTCCCGGCGACGAACCTCAGCGATCCTGAAGGGATCACCTTCAATACCGATAACGGGAATTTATATGGGGTGGGCAAAAAGGATATCGTGGCAGAATACACGACAAGCGGTTCAGTTGTACAGATGATTGACATTTCGGCGGCCAACGCCCAGAAGCCTGCGGGGTTGGCGTACGGCCCCACAAGCGTTGGCGGTGGCAAGAGTATATACATAACCGATCGCGGGATTGATGCTGACTCCGATATCAATGGCGGCAAGGGGGATGGAAAGATCTACGAGTTTGCGCTGGGTTCGGTTGGTCCTCCTGCGGCGCCAACAGCCGGCTTCACGGGTTCGCCCACCGGCGGCCCCCAGCCGCTAACCGTCAACTTCACCAATAGTTCCGGCGGCAGCTACGACACCTGTAGCTGGGATTTCGGGGATAGCAGCTCCAGCAGCGATTGTAACGATCCCAGCCATATTTACAATGCCATAGGCACTTATAGTGTCACCCTGACCGTAAGCGGGCCCGGTGGCAGTGACACGAAGACGGAAGTGGATTACATCCAGGTGGTCGAACCGGCTGTCGCCGCTTTCAGTGGTATCCCCACTGAAGGTGCCGCGCCGCAGACAGTGACTTTCAGCAACGGCTCCAGCGGCGCATTTGACACGTGCAGCTGGGATTTCGGCGACGGGGGCAGCAGCAATAGCTGCTCCGCCAGCGTCAGCCATGAGTATACCGTTGGCGGGGTATTCACCGTTAGCCTGACGGTTAGCGGCACGGGGGGTAGCAGTACAGAGACGAAGAATAACTATATAACGGTGCACCAGGCGCCAACGGCCGATTTTGACGGCACTCCAACCAGTGGCCCAGCGCCATTGAGCGTCAGTTTCAGCAACCAGACGACGGGAGACTACGAGAACTGTGCCTGGATCTTCGGTGATGGCGACAGCAGCAGCGGTCCCGGCTGTGATGATTCGCCAACGCATAGTTACACCAGTCCGGGAACGTACACGGTGGAACTCGCGGTAGATGGCTCATGGGGTGTGGATTCGATAACAAAAACGAATTACATTCAAGTGGGAGTTCCAGCAGTCACCGCTTTCAGCGGCAGCCCGACAACCGGCATAGCGCCGCAAAAAGTAACTTTCAGCAATGGGTCTAGCGGAGACTACGATACCTGCGCTTGGGACTTTGGCGACGGTGGCAGTAGCAGCAGTTGTGAAGCCAGCGTAAGCCACACCTACGCGACTGGAGGCGTCTTTCCCGTCAGCTTGACGGTAAGCGGGATCGGGGGAGAAAACACAAAAACGAGGTTAGAATATATAACAATTTATGAACCGCCTACGGCCGATTTCAGCGCCCTGCCCGCGATTGGCCCGGCGCCGCTTACGGTGCAGTTCACAAACCTATCCACTGGCGACTACGATACCTGTAGCTGGAGCTTTGGCGATGGCGGCGGCTCCAATGGATGCGCAAATCCGAGTCATGAGTATGCGAATCCCGGCACTTATGAAGTAAGTTTGACTGTAAGTGGCCTTGGAGGCGAGTCGACAACAGTCAAAGCAAACTATATTGCGGCAGCCGTGCCGGTGACGGCCGATTTCAGCGGTAGCCCCACTGGCGGCATCGCACCGCTACAAGTCACCTTCACCAATCTGGCTACAGGCGATTTTGACAGCTGTCTGTGGGAGTTTGGCGACAACAGCAGCAGCGCCGGCTGCGCCAACCCGGAGCATAGTTACGCGGCAGCCGGCGTCTATACCGTTTCCCTGACAGTCAGCGGGGCCGGCGGAAGCCAGACAGCCAGCAAAGCTGGCTACATCACGGTCAGCGAAGCGGGAAACGCCAACTTCTCAGCTACACCCACACAAGGAATAGCGCCCTTGACGGTTAATTTCACCAATCTTTCCCTCGGCGATTTCGATTCCTGCCTGTGGGATTTCGGCGATGGCCATACATTGCAAAGCTGCGAGAATCCAGCGTTTAGTTACACAACGCCGGGCAACTATAGTGTCTCATTGGCGATCGACGGTCCCGGTGGACCTGGCTCTGTCACATTCACAGACCTGATCACAGTTTACGATGCTGCGGTGGCCGACTTTGAGGCCGATCCCAGGGAGGGCATGGAACCACTCGTGGTTAACTTCACCAACTTGTCGAGCGGTGATTATCTTACTTGCTCGTGGAACTTCGGCGACGGTAGTTCAAGCTCCGTTTGTGACAACCCCAGCCACACCTATGCCGCAGCGGGCATATACACGGTCTCGCTCACGGTCGACGGTCCTGGCGGAATGGATACCAGGACGGTAGCCAGCTATATAAATGTAGACGAGGCGACTATCTCTTTCAGCGCCACACCAAGAACGGGCCCAGTCCCGCTAATGGTGTCGTTCAGCAATCTCTCCAACGGTAAATACGACACATGTCTCTGGAGCTTCGGCGATGGCGAGACAAGCAGTGACTGTGACGATCCAAGCCACATGTACTCGTCACCTGGGACCTATACTGTTGAGCTTGCTACGAACGGGCCATCCGGATCAGATTCGGCGAGGAAGATCGATTATATATCTGTGGAGTCGCAGTTGATAAGACTGCCTTTGGTAATGCGCAATTGATCTACGCCTTGGCTGCTACGTAGGGCCAATTACACTAATTTATCGCAACCTGCTTATAATCAAATAGGTGCCCACACTTCCCGGACAAGGTCTTGTGAGCACCTATTTTGCTGTTTGCAGCACCCAGGCGGGCAACTGCGTACGAGGCCATCTTCACACAGATCGGCCGCTGCGTCAAGCCTGGGCTGTAAGCTGTCGTTTTATCCACTCATGCACATGGAGGAAGCAGTTTATGTCTCAAAAAACCATTAGCCGTCGCCAGTTCTTACGTTTGAGCGCTTTTAGCAGCGGCGCACTCGTCTTAACCGCCTGTGGCGGAAACCTTTTACAGCCGGCTGAACCCACTGCGGCTCCTGCTGAAACAGGCAGTGAGCCCCAAACGGTAGCAAGTTCAGGTGGTAATCAGGGAGAAGTTATTGTGGGGGATGTCCTGGATCATGCACTCACCAGCGATCAGTGGCCGGGCGCATTTGGTTTCGTGACCTTCAAATTACATGAAGGGCGTTACAATGGTGAGCCGATCTACTTCATTCGCACCGATAGTTCAGAACCGGCTTTCGCGGAAGAGAACAAACTGGTGTTTGTACCTTTGTTAAACGCAGGTCGGGACGCAGCCGCCTCGCTGTACCTATTGGGCGGAGACCAGCCGCCTGTGCTGAGCGCTTCACCGGGCGATGAAGAGAATTTCACTTCCCTGTTTCATCTGAAGAACGTGACAGTTAATGATGATAACGTAACGCTCGATTCGGCCGAAGCGATTGAAACGGCAGCAGCGGAGGGCAAGGCGAGCATCGAGGAAAGGAACATTTTTGTGAATTACCCGGTAGTCAAGTGGCCCGGCGGCGAATTGTCGGTGGACACGGAAAAAGAGGCTTACCTGGGCACAGGGCAGTTGTTGGAAGCAGTGGATACGGAAGGCATGAAGGTCACGTTCAAGCTACATGAATGTTATCCCGGCAGCCGCTATATAGTAACAGACACCTCAATCGCAGCCATGGCGCCAATGATGAGCATCCCTGCCTCCCCTCCCAATGCGACCTTGATGGATACAGGGGCTGCGGATGAGATCTGGGTGTTCGGCAATGGTATTGAAGGCAGCGGCGTAATGGGTTTCCAGCCGGCCATCTTTGATAACCAGGCGGGACAGCCAGCATGGAGCCCTTTCTGGAATCATTTTACCGTTACCTGGGCTGATGGCGCGGATGTACGGGTTTTGAAGAGTTCGGCCGAAATTCGGGAGCTGATTAGCAGCGAAGATTTGGAACTGTTTAATGGCACTCCCGACAGCCATCCGACGGGTTTCGTGGTCAATTGTCCCGTGCCGGTGTTGGCTGAAAATACGTTTGCCGCTTAAGGCATCCTGCCACAATTACAGCACCTAACAGCCAGATGCCGGGCATAAAACTGGCATCTGGCATCTCCACGCCGACGGCCGTGCCACCGCTCCTCGTGCCTTTGGAGGGCGAATCTTGTCCAGACGACATTAATGCGGCTCCATGACAATGTCCTTGAGGATGTTGCCGCTGATACCTGAAGCGGGCAAGCTCTGTACCCAGGGTTTAATCAGCACGTGAAGCCGGCCATAAGCCAGGGGTACAATAGGCGCTTCCTCGACCAGGATTTGTTCCGCCTGCCGGTATAGGGCCATCCGTTGACCCTGATCGGCGATTCGCCGGGCATCTTCAACCAGGGCTTCATAGCGCTCGTTCCGCCAGCCACCAGAAGCTTGCCAGTTGGCAAGGCGCAAAAAGCTATCTGGATCTGTATAATCCGCCCACCAATTCGTGAAAAACAGATTGGGAGGATCGCCATCAAGGTGATCCCAGATGTTCCCTTCAACAGCTTCGAATGAGACATTAAGTCCCAAATACTTTTGCCACTGAGCAGTTAGATATTCGGCCAAACGGTTGGAATTCCAATATGAAGCGATCAAACCATTAACTGGCGGCAAACTTTTGCCATCCGGAAATCCGGCCTCAGCCAATTTCTGGCGAGCCGCTGCCGGATCAAATGGAAGCGCGATCCCAGGCACGTGACCAGCAATTCCAGGTGGAACCAGACCACCAGTGGCAGGAAAGTCAAATCTCTTGATCAAACGATTGGCGATCGTTTCCCGATCGGTAGCCAGGGTCAAGGCCTGGCGTACGCGCGCATTGTCAAAAGGGGGCCTTGTGACGTCCAAAACAAGGAAACTCGCTGCCGGATCCGGTACTGAAAAATAGTCGTCCGGATGGTGGTGGACAAATCTTCTCGCCTCATGGTAAGGCACATGCTCGTAAGGGTATAAGATATCTAATTCGTTGCGCTCATACATTGCCAACGCTTCCGAATGTTGGGCAATCTTCAAGACTACCTGTGTCAGATTGCCCTTGAAGCGGCCATGATAATCCTCGAAACGCTCGAGAATAACCAGTTGCTCCGGAATTAAACTGCCGACAGTAAAAGGGCCATTAGTGACAATTTTCTCAGGTTCGGTCCAGGCTGACCCGTGATCATTGACGATATGCCTTGGAACCGGCTTGGTGACAGCCAGAGCCATAAGTTGCAGGAAGTAGCTGCTAGGGCTCTCCAGTTTCACGACCAGTGTATGTGCGTCTACTGCCTGGATACCCAGCTGGTCGGGATCATTCAATTGGCGCTGCTTGAAAGCTTTGGCGCCGCGGATGTCAAACAATATCTCACCCAGGCCCTGGTCGTTGTCGGGATCCAATACTCGTTTCCAGGAAGTCTCAAAATCAGTGGCCATTACTGGCTGCCCATCGCTCCAGCGCACATCGTTCCGTAAATGGAAAACATAGGTGCGCCCCTCATCCAATACCTCCCAGCTTTGGGCAACGTCCGGCACCAATCCATCTTCCGCGGTCAGTTGCAGTAGACCGCTAAATAGTTGGTTGATGATCCACCAAGCAAGAGTACTCGAAGTTTGTGAAGGATCCGGACTCGGGAGGCCTCCGACAAAAGCTTGGAATGGATGGGGTGCAGGTGTCTTTGCAAGTCCATCGACGGCTTCCGTTTCGGCTGCTTTTTGCCACTCGGCGAAACCCAGCTCATAAGCCTGCTGTGCTGAATCGAAGGCGAAGATATTGT
>JAACFF010000499.1 GCA_009937635.1 Chloroflexota bacterium | reverse complement strand
TCCTGCAATTTGTGCGATAAACATCACCTCCTTACCCCCGATTGCGAGAGAACAAGGTTGCAAATGACTTACATTTATTGCGAACACCGGATCAAGTAAATATTTCAAGAATGTCAAAGTGCACTCAAAAAACAACCGGCCCTTAAGGATATTGCATTGTTGTGGGTAATATGGGATCTGCCAATTAATGATCATGGATTGAAGCTGTAGACCAAACATTAAACTCTCGTCGAACGGAACCCGATGTGAATAGTGGCCAATTCACAATTACCGATTATAATAGCTTTTATATTCCAGGATAGCGCCATATGGCCTAATCGATAGGTAGCCAAATTGCCTAATCGCATGCTTAAGGAAAACTGAATTCTGCAAATTATTTGAGGGCAGTTATGTGATTCCTAAAACGGTCGTTAAAGGAGAAAGCCAGGATCGCCTAATTTTTCGGCTAACCTTTTGTTGCTGGGAGTATGGATATGCCAATCCGTGTTATTTTGGTTGATGATCATGCTGTTGTACGGGTTGGCATTCGTGACGTCTTAGAACGAGCAGGCGATATTAGCGTAATTGGCGAAGCAGAGGATGGGGAAACTGCTCGCCGGTTGATTCGAGAGAATCAGCCCAATGTCCTCGTTCTAGATATCCGCTTACCGACAACAAGTGGGATCGAGGTTGCTCGCTGGACGCAGGCTGCTTACCCGGACGTAGCCGTTCTCATTATGAGCGCCTACGATGACGCCCCATTCTTGAGCGCTGCGCTCCAGGCAGGTGCCAAGGGCTATATTCTCAAAACTGCCTCTCCGGAAGTAATTGTGCAAGCTATTCGTGATGTAAATGAGGGCAAATTGGCATTCGACAATGCGATGATCCAGAAAGTAACGGGCTTTATAACAGGTGAGTCAGACTCCTCTGCGTCGCTGGAGGTGTTGACAGAGCGAGAAGTGGAAGTACTGGCGCTGGTAGGCAAAGGCTTTACTAACAAGGCCATCGGGATGCAATTGGGTATTAGTGGGCGCACCGTTCAAGGCCACCTGGCGCGAATCTTCAAGAAATTGCAAGTGAACAGCCGCACGGAAGCTGTCATGCGTGCGGTGGCCTTTGGCTTGATATCCCCGGAGAACGACATTGAACCGTAAGCGGCGGCGAGTTTTGATCGGTCAAGCTCTGGCAATTCTTTTTGTTCTGCTCGCTTTGCTATTGTTGGTTCTCGTCTTCGGCGCGCAGACGCTGCATTTGACAGCTATTCAGCGGCTGATTGGCGAGCGGGACGAACGCGCGGCCCGGGCCGCTGCTTCAGCCATAACTCACCAACTACGAGATCGCGTTACGGCCGTTAATAGCCTTTCTTTTCAGGCGATAGCTCTTGGCGATTCTACGCATGCGATGGCTGATGCTGGCTATTTGTTACCTGAATTCGACGCCGGCCTGGCCCAATTCACATCAAACGGTACATTGGTGGGAAAATCGCAGCCTTCCGACATCTGGGACGAGGAAGCCGTCTGGGAAAAACTCAGCAAGTTGGCGGAATCAGATGGACCTACTGGATTATCTGGTTTTCTGACCGTGATCCCCCATCCTGGCACTGGTGAAAGAATTCTACTCGTCGCCGGCATGATGGATAGTGGCTCTATGATGGCCGGGGCAGTTACGTTGGAAAAGTTGGCTGAACAAGCATTAGGCGATGTCTTTAGTCCCATCGAGCAAGCCTCAGCCTTCATTGTAGATGAAAACTACCAGCTTCTGTACCAAACCGGACCGATTTATTGGACTGAGGAGGAATTACCAGATCATCCTGGTGTCGTGCAAGCCCTGAATGGACAAAGAGGAGCCACGTACATTAATGTAGGAGAAGAGGAACACATTATTGCCTACAGCCCTATCCACGATGTGGATTGGGCGCTAGTGATCGAAGAACCCTGGCAGTCAGTGTCCGATCCAGTGTTGGAAACGACAGAGTTAATACCGCTCATGCTGGTTCCGGCCTTAATTGTTGCTTTGATTGCTATCTGGTTTGGCTTCCGCCAGATAGTGCTTCCCCTACAATCCCTGGAAGAACAAGCATCCAGGTTAACACATGGTCACTATGAGGCGATTGAAAAACCAGTCGGTGGAATCACAGAGATCCAAGATTTGCAAGCAGAACTAATTCAAATGGCACGCCGGGTTAACAAGGCGCAGAAAAGCCTACGCGATTATCTGGGATCAGTCACAGTTGCCCAAGAGGAGGAACGCAGTCGTCTGGCGCGTGACCTTCATGACGACACTATCCAATCGCTAGTAGCGTTGACCCGAAAAGCACAATTAACCAAAATGTCCCTCGACGGCCAACCGGAAGCTGGTCAGCTTGGCGAAATGGAGGAAATGACAATACAGATCATTGACGATTTACGACGAGTAGCACGCGATCTACGTCCCATATACTTGGAAGAATTGGGATTGGCACAAGCGCTTAAGATGCTGGCGCAAGATGTGGGCACGAAATTGAACATTCCAATCGTGTTCACGATGACCAGCAGCGAGCAGCGATTATCACAAGATGTGGAACTGGCACTTTATCGAATAGCTCAGGAAACCATGAGTAACGTGGTCCACCATGCACGGGCGTCCCATGCTGAAGTTCATCTTGACTTTACCTCAGGAGCAGTTGCCCTGACGATTACTGACGATGGCCGTGGCTTCGACGTGCCTGACAATCTGGCCGATTTGGCGCCCGAGGGACACTATGGCTTGCTTGGACTCTATGAACGCGCAGAATTGGTGGGCGGCCGGCTAACGATACAGTCGGAGCCCAATCAAGGTACGTGTATGACCATCAAATTACCGGACCTCAGCACCCCTGTAAATTAGAATCGTTAATCTGGATAATAGTGAATACTGCTCTTCTTTTTCGCCTGACATCCCGAGGTCAACTAAAATAACTTCTATGTCTCCGCCAAAATAGAATTCAACGCCCACTGTGCCGGATAGAAGTTTTCATTTAGTTTCAAAGCTTGTTTGTATGCTTCTACAGCGCCGACCCCATCATCCAAGAAAGCAAAGGCATGCCCTTTGTAGAGATAAGTTTCCTCAACGTTCCGGCCACCTTGCGTTCCCAGTGTAGTGTCGGCCAGGTCGACCATATCCTGATAACGAGCGACTTTCAGGTAAGCAATGTATGGGCGGAATTGGTACCAGACGATACGCGGCGGCACGCCAAGAATGAACGCCTGGTCAAAAGCTGCTGCCCCATTGGCGTAAAAGTCGCCTTCTCCGGTCAATTCGCCCAAACGGGTGAGACTGCTGCCCAGGTTAAACCAGGCGAAGGCATTCTGGGGATCTACGTCAATTTCAACTTGCGCTTTTTTCGTTGCCTGTTGCCACATCGTTGTCTCTTCCACCATACCTGACCCTAAAATACCATAAACCTGCTGCTCTTTATCCGGCGGGTAAACGACAAAGAAGGTGTAATTAAACTGCTGCCAATATTTTTCGATATCGTCGTAGGAGTCGTAGCGACCGCTGCCGTCCCAAGGGCCGAGATTAGTATCCAGGCTGATCATCTCTTCTTCCTCGTCGTCATAGCCGAAGATGGTCAGATAATGCCCGAGCCAGCCTTCGCGGGGCAACTCATAACCTTTTTCAATGACTACGGGGAAACCAGCAGCAACCAGGTGCTTAATCAATTCCAGATCGCCGCCGCTTCCGACGAAAGCTCGTAGGTCAGTCTGTTCGTTCACATAGTCCGCCATCTGCCAGGGACTGACATTGCGGTCTTCTCGATTGGGCTTGAGGAAGGCAGCCGCTTCCGCTTGCGTCGTTTCATTGCCATAGAAGTCCAAATTGATAGTCAGGTTGGCCGGACCGCAATTGTTGAACCCTTGCGCAATAATCTTCACGCCGTCAATTTGTGC
>JAACFF010000120.1 GCA_009937635.1 Chloroflexota bacterium | reverse complement strand
CACGAGTTTGAGATGCAATAATTTCAAAGAAGTTTTTTGATGGAAATACTAAGTATGCGATCATCCACAATAATTTTACTGCCAACTTGCAGGCACAACCTGGAAAGGTTATAAAACTTTCTGGAGAAAAATTTATGGAAGATAACAAAGAACTAGTAGTCCAGATGCGCGACGTGACCAAAACTTTTGGTCAGGTAAACGCCGTGGATAATGTCACGTTGGATGTGCCTCAAGGCTCCATTTTTGGTTTTATCGGCCCCAGCGGCTGTGGCAAGACAACAACCGTACGTTTGCTCATTGGCAATTATGGGGCCACGGACGGGACCATTAAGGTGTTGGGAAAGTCGCCTGACCGCTTCGGCCGTGACGATCAAAAACGTATCGGCTACATGCCCCAATTGTTTATCCTCTATCCGGAATTGACCATTTGGGAAAATCTTAATTTCACCGCATCCATTTACGGATATCCCATGGATCGCCGGGAACGGCTGCATGACCTACTGGAATTGGTGGAGTTAACCGGGCACGAGAAGAAGATGGCCCGCAATATCTCCGGGGGCATGCAGCGCCGCCTTAGCCTAGCCAGCACATTGATTCACAGTCCAGAGTTAATCTTCCTCGACGAGCCGACGGCCGGCATTGACCCCGTACTCAGGCGTAAATTCTGGGATCATTTTCAAACACTCAAGGATCGAGGGCATACCCTCTTCGTCACCACCCAATATGTGGGAGAGGCAGCTTACTGTGATTATGTCGGTGTGATGCGTAATGGCCAGCTACTCATGGTTGAAACACCGGAAATGCTCCGTTATCGCGCCCTGAACGGTCATGTCATCGACTTGCGCACCAAGGGATTGATGACCCATGAGAAAGTCGCTGCCTTGGAGAATCACCAGTTGGTCCAGGAAGAACTCACCTTCCTGGATCCGGTAACGGTGCGGTTGACCGTCGAAGAAGCCAGCACCGCCATTCCCCAGTTGTTAGATTGGTGTGAGGAGCAAGAAGTTGAGGTGGAATCAATCAACGAGTTTGTTCCGCCATTTGACGATGTGTTTGTGATGATCATGGAGCAAGTGCAAAGTGAAGGGGTGAAGGAGCAATGAAATCATTTACCGAATTCCTAATTCGCGTTTCGTCATTTGTACGCAAAGAAATGGCGGAGATTTTACGACAACCACGTTTGGTGGCTACGCTTATCCTCGGTCCATTTTTGATTCTTTTCATTTTTGGTGTGGGGTATAACAACAGCTTGCGTACCATGCGCACGATTATGGTCATACCAGCGGACAGCAAAATCGAGGATGAGATTCGAGAGATAGCCGGACGCTTAAGCGGCGCAGTGGAAATGGTCGATATTGTCAGTTCCCAAGAGGAAGCAACAGATCGGCTCAATGCCGGCGAGATTGACCTTGTGCTGCTTACGCCGTCCGATCCATTCGGCGACATCAAGGAAAACAGACATGCTGAAATGGATATCGTCCACCACGAGATTGACCCTATTGAGCAGATGTTTGTTAACACGCTTGAGCGTGCCTATGTGGAAGAAGTCAACAGATTGATCATGATCAGAAGCCTGGATGTGGCCAAGGAGGAATCAGAGGATATCCTATCGAAAGTTCAACAGGCCCACGCCGATGCCGCAAACCTTCACCAAGATCTAGAAGCCGGTGACACCGATAATGCGGCCGACGATATTGTGGCCCTTGCCGAGGATTTTGAGCAAATAAATCTAGCTATCTCATCGAGTCTCGCTACCTTCGAAGGGGTGAACAGCATTGCTGATGAGGAGGATGCGGAATCTCCTTTTGAGAGTTTAATCCGTGCGGAAAGGATCATGCTTGAGCTGGAGGAATTTGAACCAGGTGAACAGGACTACAGCGCGGAAATCGAACAGGTAACCGAGCTTGAGGATGAACTGTCATTGGTCGATGATTTCCTTACGCAGTTTATTGATATCGACTCGGCTGTCCTGGCACGGCCGTTCGCCGGGAAAGCGATTCAATTGACCGATATCGCTTTCGGACCCATCGATTTCTATGTCCCCGGCGTTATCTCACTGCTCCTGCAGCATATCGCCATCACCCTGGCTGCATTGGCCATCGTCCGCGAACGGGTAGGCGGCGCTATTGAGCTCTTCCGTGCTGCGCCAATCAGTTCTTTCGAAACGCTCCTGGGAAAGACCATAAGTTTCATGATCTTGGGTGGTCTAATAGCAGCTATCTTAACGGTGTTGGTGATCTTTCTTCTGAAGGTTCCCATGTTGGGTACGTGGCTTGGTTACACCGTTGTCGTGGTAGCCCTCCTGTATACGTCACTGGCCATGGGCTTTGCCATCTCATCTATCTCCCAGACCGACAGTCAGGCTGTCCAATATTCGATGATCGTGCTCTTGGCCAGCATCTTCTTCAGTGGATTTTTTATCGCCTTACATCGATTGTTAGATGGCGTGCACCTTGTATCATGGCTGCTGCCGGCCACGTATGGTACAGCCCTGCTGCAGGATATTATGCTGCGCGGCCTCCCCCTAAACGCAACTTTGCTTCTGGGACTGATCTTGTATGGCGTCCTGCTCTTTACATTCGCCTGGTGGCGTCTCAAGCGGCTGATGGCTAGGGAGTAGTGGCGAGTTGCGAGTAACGAATGTAGAGTAAACTATTAGGCAAGAACCAAAAAACTGGGAACTGTGGATTATGTGAGCAGGCACCCCTAGATGCCTGAATTACTTAGTGGTGAATAATGAACTTAATTACTCGGATTTTTCTGATCACATTTCTGTTTTCTTTCGTCCTGCTGGCGGCATGCAATGCAGATGAGAATAAAGAAGCTTCATCCACGCCCGATCCCGATGAAGCAGCTGGCGATGTCGATACGGCCGATACGACCGTCGATCTACCTGTTGCAGCCAGCGGATCTGGCTTGCGATATAGTGATGATGGTCTGGACATTGTTTTCTCCGGCGGTGGCGCCAAGAGCATTGCCCAGGTCGGCGCTTTAAAAGAACTGGAAGAGCAGGGCATTAGCTATCGACGTGTCGTAGGCACCTCGTCAGGTTCGATCATGGCCCTCATGGTTGCCTCGGGCTACAGCGCTGACGATATGGTCGCTGCCATGACCGAACGGACACCGGACGGTAAGATTATCCTGGCCAAATTTATGGACGTGCCGCAATCGTTTTCTGATGAAACCGTTCGCGAAAGCCTGCTTTTTGCTTTCTTCGAACACTTTCTGGATACCTTTTTACCGATCGAGACGGTCGATCAGCTTGACGAATCCGTCATGCATCAGATCTTAGAACATCAGGCGCTGCGCGAGGCATTCTCATTCATCGAATTTGGCGGTGTTTACGCTGGGGAGGAGTTTCTTTCTTGGCTGAAAGAGAAACTGGATGCTGATGGCCGTAACTATGCCCAACTAACGCTTAGCGAATTTCACGAAGAGACCGGGAACGATTTGACGGCGATCATCACCGACGTCACTGATCACAAAATGCTCATCATCAACCATCGCACTGCACCCGATCTGCCTGTGGCGTGGCTGATCCGCATGTCTATGAGCATTCCCTTCGTCTACAATCACGTCACCTGGCAGCCTGAATGGGGCACCTACCTGGGTGAGGACATCAGCGGGCATGATATCGTCGACGGCGGTCTTGGTTCTAACTTTGGTATTGAAATGGTCCTCTCCAACGAGCCAGAATTTATCGAGGCCATGGGCATTGAGCCTGACCGGGATCGCGTCGTCGGCCTCTTTCTAAATGATGCTATTCCTGTTGAAGCTGCCCAAGGCACAGAACCCATGGTTGAACAACAAGATGACCCGCTGCACAAACGCTGGTCAACCGTCAAAGAACGCAATCAGGCGCTTTTAACCACATTTCTCAAAAACCACGATCATTTCATTGTACGCACTCACCCAGACGTCGTCTGTCATCTACCCGTCGGTGGCTTTGATACGCTTGAATTTGATATGAGTGATGAACGCATAGAGATCTTGATGAATTCAGGGCGAGAGGCGATGCGTGAATGTTTAGAGGAGATGGATTAAAGCGGTCAGATATTAGGTTGCCCGAGCAATAACTCGAAACACGTAACCAATTTGAGTAACAGGAAAGGAAAATGAATATCTAGTCCAAGTCTCTAGCTTGCGGTTTCAAAGACTTAATCGTTCATATCAGATCTTCGATTTCAATTTCTACCTCATCCTGATAAGGTATGTGCAACTCTATAACTTGTTAAGTCAGAGTCAATTAAATGGGATTCCATACCTCATTTAATAGCCACTTGATTGTGCGATTCGTTCGCTCGAAACCGGTCACCAGATCGGGGGAAGAGCGGCGAGGGAACAGCACGGCCGGCTAGAACCTTGACCACTGATTGCCCGACGTTGGGTGCAATCCCCAACCCCAAGTGAACTGGGAACAGCACCATCCCCACGGTAACGACTGGTCCTCAATCCGTGAAGCGGGATGGAAAGCGGGTCCGCCCGGAGTCCAACCGGGTCACACCTGCGAGCAAGTGCCTAGGGGTAGGAATACGAACAGGTGCTGGAACCGTCGTTACGCTTAGCGTATCTTTAGTCGGGTAGGCTGCTAGCGAGCAGCATAACCTGCTTTTCCAACCGCCCTCCGGTCGGGTAAGGGAGGACACGTCGCTTAGGCACTCAAGTATGGACCGCCCCCATGACCCTCTGATAACCAATACTCCCTTGTCTCGTTTTGCGTACTCCACGAGACATTAGTTTGGCAATTCGATTTGAAGACCTGATATACTACAAGTATCGAAATGGAGAAGGTAACACAGAATTTCGGTTACTCCCTACTTTTTGGGGAATTACTTCTAAAAAGCCGCCCATTTGATCTACCAGGAATAATATATTTGTTAACGGTACTCATTCAATCCCTTATTTTGGCCTCTGACGGTCTGTTGTCCGTTGGTTCTATTACCATCGTCATCTTGCTGCTCATTTCTGATCAGGGCTGGCGAAATGGTTTGGCTTATATGTTGGGCTATGTAACTGGCTATGCGCTAATCGGGTTATCCTCCCTTTGGATCGGCTACACCGTGGCTGAAAATAGATCAGGAGAACCAGGAAGTTTTTCGTCCATCCTCTTTATCACTTTGGGCATCCTGCTCCTGTGGCTCACACAACGCAATTGGCGAAAACCACCCGTAGAGAACAACGAAAGCCCTCGTCTCTTTGCCATTTTAGACAAAATTACGCCGCCCAAAGCGTTCGGATTTGGCGCTCTGGTAACTGTTATCAATTTTAAGAATTTAGCTGTTTTTCTATCGGCCGTTTCTGTCGCGCTATTAAGTGACCTGCCCCAGTCTCAAAAAATAATCATCGTTCTTCTTATTGTCCTTGTTTTTTGCATGTCGGTCATCATTCCCGTGCTAATCTATGTCATTTTTCCCCGGCAGGCGGATACGGTACTTAATTGGATAAAACAGACCTTAGATACCAACAGACGGCCGATTGGCATTGCGGCACCACTTATCTTCGGTCTCATTTTTTTGACTCGAGGAATTGCTGGAATTCTCTAAACGTTAAATCCAAAAGATATTGATGCTTGGTAGCATTGCAAAAAGCCGTGAAGGTCTTTCTGCAGAGGTACGGGGTCACAGGCACAAAATATTCGATGGATTTCCTGCACCGTTAGCAAACAAACTTAATGAGCCGCAACGGCGTTTATCTGCCAATCTTGAAACAACAACGAGCAGATATACTAGGAGGAAATGTGCATGCCCCCCGAATACAACGGTATTATGGAGGCGCTTAAGCAAACTGAACGAGCGCTTAGAGAGGGGTGGTCACTGCCCAGGTAATGCTGTTGATGATACTGTTCCAATATTCAGGCAGTAAGAAATTAATGGTTAAGATCGCGCCGCCGATGAGGTAGGCGGCAGGATAAACCCAGAGGGTGAAACTGTCGATTTTCTTTGCACGATCTTCTTTGCCCGCGAGTTCAAGGCGGCGCAGATAGACGTTGAAAGCAACAACCAGGGCGGTGATCACAAAGACCCCGGCAAGCATCGCATCCAGGAATGTCAAGTAGCCGAGGCGCGGCAAGTCGTCAGAAATAGTGAAATTGAACGCTACAAAAACGAGCAGATTGGCGCTGGTAACGTCAATGCGTTTGGAGTAATTTTGTAGGAAGAAGGTGAAGTAGGCCACGATTATGATCAGGATCGTGGGTAAGAAAATACGCATGATATAAAAATTCAGATGGCGGCGGGACTCAAAGCCGAAAGAAAAGCGTGAGCTGAAGTTTGTACCAAGCCCCTCAACGCTATCAACGCTCGTACCCCAACGCATGACCTGCCATTCTTCCTCACCCAGTTGATCGCCCATCTGGCTCAATTCCACAGGCCCCTCAAAAATGAAAAAGTTTTCGGGAAATAGCAAGTCTACACGTAGGAAAAACTCCTGCGTATCAAAGGGAAAGGCCGTAAAGTCAAAATCAGGCGCCTGCAAAGTGGCGGTAAAGCGTTCGAAATAGATCATGTCGCCATTGGATTGAATGACGATGCCCTGGTTTTGCGTCCAACGCCGGTCTTGTTGGTTAAAGATGGTGAATTCAGGCCAGCGGAAATTTTCATCACTGACGAGTTTACTAAAACCACTGCCGGTGAAGGCTTTGAACTGGCAGCGACATTCATCGGGGCTAAAGGCCTGGCTAGGATCGTTCCAGCGCATCTCCAGTACGTAGACCGCGCCATAATTTTCCGCTTTTTGATCGACGCCGGTGATTTGTTGCAGATCAGCACCAATAGCGACCGTATGAGCGCCTTGCAGCACCTCACGTCCTACTGAAGGAGCTGCTCCGTTCAGCACCGCCGGTTCATTGATGCCTACCAGCAGGCGATATTCTCCATTTGTTAGCTCCGTGTTTTCACAGCAACCGGCGACAATGATGCGATAGTTGTCAATAACATCCAGAGCCGAGTATTCGAATGTGGCGCTGTTCTGGCGCTCGCTTGTATTAGCATTGCGCAGAGTCCGGCCGCTATAATCTTCCAGTTTGAGTTGGGGAATCAGATCTCCCGATGTAGCTTCGACATAGGCGTAAATCGTGTCCCCTTCGGTGACGTTATTGAGGGTATAGTATCGCTCGGATTGCTCAACGCTCAACTCGTCGTTGACCTCCTGTACGGCCGAGGCAATACCCGACGCATCTCTAGCTAGAAAAGCGATCTCATCCCCCGTGGGCTGCCCCCTTCCGCCGGCAACGAGCGGCTCGTTAATGCCGACGGTCAATTTGTAATCACCAAAGGTGTCATTTATAGGCGTGCCTAGGGCCAGCAGCAGATAATCTCCGTCTTCAGGAATGAGAAACTCAATGGTCGCTGCGGAATCGATACCACCATTGTCATCGCCGGTCAGAAAATACGAAAGCAAGACCTGCGCCAAAGCCTCTATGGGGTCAACGCCAGTAGCGACCAGGGATTCCCTCTCTGCCCGCAATTCCTGGAGCAAATTCTCTGTGACCATATCAGGTGTAGCCAACAGCAAGGTGGGATCAAGATTACCCGACTCATGTTGTATGTAAGCATAGAAGGTATCACCCTGCTGTAATTCGGGCAGGACATAGTACATAATCTCGCCCTGTTCAATGCGCCCAGTTAATACTTGCACCTGCCCCACTTCCTCTTCCTGAGCATGCAAAGAGGCAGGCGCGGCAATCAGCAAGCAGAGCAGTACAGTAAAGAAGAAAGTCCGCAATATAGTTTGAATTGGCGAATAGGTTTCTTGCATCACTGTCACGTTCGTCCCTTGGAACTAGCTTATGTCGACTATCTAATGATAGTACAACTTGTGCTTCCTGAAAAGGGAAAGGTAATAGGACTAAGAGATTAAAAGCGAGTTGGTTAGGGTCAAAGGTTTGCTGGCAAGTGAATAGTGAAACAACTGCCTTCACCGACGGTACTATCCAGATCTAAGAGGCCACCGTGCGCTTCTACCAGATCGCGAGCGATGGTTAGGCCCAAACCTAAACCTTGTGGAAAACGGCGATCCGCCTGGCTGCGATAAAAAGGCTCGAAGATACGTTCTCGCTCCTCGGAAAACACGCCAGGGCCAGTGTCTTTGACTTGGATCAGTATTTCACCAGAGGTAGCAACGGCGGATACAGTGATTGTCCCACCCGCAGGTGTATACTTTACAGCATTACTAAGCAAGTTGCCGATGGCTTGCGCCAGGCGATCAGGATCGATATTCAAGGTGGGCAGGTCGGGCGGGATATCCGACTGCCATCGCAACTCTTTTTCCTGGGCAGCGGCACGCCAGGGCAACAACAGCGGCGGCAGCCAGTCACTCAAAGCCACAGATCGGCGGTTTAATTGGATACTGCCTTGTACCTGGCCGTGAAGCAGGGAAAGATCATCCAATATGGGCTGCATATTTTCAATAGATTCCTCGATGCCGCCTAGCAGCTCTTCACGCACTTGGGGATCGTCATCCGCCCCGTGACGCAGCACATAGACGGCCGACCGTATGGCTCCCAACGGCCGTCCCAATTCATGGACGATATTGGCCAGTGAGCGGCGCCGCGATTCTTCCAACAGACGTAATCGTTCGGACAAGATATTAACCGCCTGGGCCAGCTCACGAATTTCGGTGGGACCTTCTAAAGGAACAGGATCAATCTGCCGGCCATTGGCGATTTCTACAACGGCCGCAGCCGTTCGCCCGATCGGCTTTTCCAGACGACGCGCTAAGACATAACCAATAATCCCGGCCAGAATGAGCTCAAATAACAGCACCCCCACTATAATGAACCGCAGGCGGCTAAATTGGGATGCTGCGCCAGCCAACGTGTCTGTGACACCAACAATGCCAATCAACTGTTGGTTGATATTCTTGACCGGCACCAGAACAATGGCGCCCTGCTCAGTTAAGCCATAAGTGATGACCAGGCTGCGATCGCCGGCTACGGCCGTTTCTATATCAGATTGATCGACGTTTTCCTGTACTGAATCGCCGGCGGTTGTATCAGTTGAGGCCAACACATTTCCCGTTGCATCTATCAGGAGTACGCCCTGATCCACATAGATACTTACACCGGCGATGTAAGCTTCAGCCTGAGCACTGTTTTGCACCAACTCAGGGCGGACGCTGACTATCTCGGCAATAAGATCGGCTTTCTCGGTGATGTCTTCCGACATTTCGGTCAGAAGAATTTGAGTTTCCAGCAAGTAGAGCAGGATGATACTCACCAAGGGAACGACTAACACGATAGGTAGAAGGTGGCTGAGGATGAAACGGCCGCGTAAGGAACGCACTGGCTTTTACTCCGCTCGAGGCACGAGCTTATACCCCACCCCGCGCACATTGACGATACGTTGTGGCTTATTGGGGTCATCTTCGATCTTTTCACGCAGCCAGCGAATGTGCACGTACACAACCTGGGGTTCGCCCATAAACTCCGCGCCCCAAACGCGGGTGATGATGTCATCAACGGGGATGACCCTTCCCGCTTCCAGAGCGAGGGTGTGTAATAGAGCGAATTCGCGGGCGGTCAGGTCCACCGCTTCTCCCGCTATGGTGACTGTGTGGGCTGCAGGGTCGATGACCATATCACCTACAGACAACGCGGCCGGCGTAGAGGCTACGGCCGTCTGGCGCGCGCTGCGGCGCAGCACGGATCTGATGTGAGCTAGTAATACATCTGGATTAAAGGGCTTGGTGATATAGCCATCGGCGCCCAGTTCGAGACCCAAAATGGTATCTAGCTCGCGCCGGCGTGCCGTAACAAAGATCACAGGAACATCGCTATCTTGCTGAAAATGACGCAAGGCCTCTAGGCCGTCCATTCCCGGCAGGCCAACATCGAGCAAGATTAGGTCGGGCTGGTCACGTTTGGCTAGAGCCAGAGCATCTTCGGCGGAAGCGGACGTGCTGGCCCGGTAACCGGCTTGTTCCAGCTGCAGGCTCAGGCTACGCCGTAGGAGTGCATCGTCGTCAACTATCAGGATATGTTTAGCCATGCCATTTTCGCCCCATGTCAGGGAAAGATTCTACCCGATTTTGGGTGCAGCTAAAAATTAGGCAACTGCACAGAATGGATAGATGAGAGGCGGGGCAAAAATGGTTGCGTACCGCTAAATTAAGTCAGGCGAACAGGCCCGTTTTCCAACGGAGGTTTATCTTTCGCGCCGATACCAGAGAATCAGACAACCCAAAAGCAAAATCAGGACAATACAACCAAGGAATAACAATTGTATCCGCGCCGCCTGGTCAAGGGGAGCTGTAAACAACAAGATGCCAATGACAAAACCAACTGCAACCAGCACCAATAAAATTCGCGACCATCGTATCATTGGCCTTCTATGACCCCGATCTTTTACCACCGCCAAGTTCTTAACTGTCGATTTCCCTTAGCTTTACTGGGCGGTTCTGTTCCCAAGATCTGCGGGCGGCCAGAGCCATAACTACGGGATTGCGACCGTCTATTCCAACCACTGGTGGCTCAACATCATCTATTACCGCCTTCACAAACGCTTTCATTTCTACTTCATACGAATCCATATATCTTTCTAGGAAAAAATAGTATGGCTTTTCTAAGTGGGCACCATTGGCATTGCTGAGCATGTGTGTATTCGGGCGGTTATTGAACACCTGTAATTTGCCTGCCGAGCCGAAAACTTCAACACGCTGATCATAACCATATACGGCCTGGCGGCTGTTTTCAATAGTACCAATAGCCCCGTTTTCAAATTTTAGCGTGATAACGGCCGTATCCAGGTCTCCGGCAGCACCAATTTCCGGATCGACCAAGACACCTGCAGCCGTGTAGAGCTCCTCCACCTCCGAATCCATGAGAAAGCGTGCCATATCAAAATCGTGGATGGTCATGTCCAAAAAAATGCCGCCGGAAACTTTAATATAACTCAGTGGTGGGGGAGAGGGGTCACGGCTAATGATATGTAACAAATGTGGTTTGCCGATTTCGCCAGCGGCGACCGCCTCACGCACTTTACTAAAATTGGCATCAAAGCGGCGATTAAAACCAACTTGAAACTTGATACCCGCTTTCTGCACAATGGATAAGACAGCATCGATCTTTTCCAGGCTGTGATCGATCGGCTTTTCGCAGAATATATGTTTGCCGGCGATAGCTGCATCCTGAACCATTTGCGCATGGGTATCTGTTGATGAACAAATGGCCACCGCATCTATCGCCGCATCATTGAGAACGTCCAGATAGTTGTTTGTAACCTGTGGGATTCTAAACCGTTGGGCGGTTGCTTCAGCAGCACCTATGTCTATATCCGCAATGGTCGTCACCTCGGCATCCAGAATACGTGTCGTAATCGTTGCAGTATGTACCTGTCCAATACGACCGGCGCCGATGACTCCGATTTTTATAGTGTGTTGTGACATAACGCCTCCTAATTTTTCGTTCCTCTGTTATGCCTACTCATTAGCGTGTTCTGGTACGGTCAGGAGTGATAAAAGTTGTGAATGGATACGGCCATTACTGACAACAAGGTCCAGTTGAGGCTGAAGCACTGCTGGCTCACCGGCCAAACCCGTTACCATACCCCCCGCTTCCCTTACTAACAACATCCCTGCCGCTACATCCCAGCTGTTCAAATCATACTGCCAATAGCCATCAAGGCGTCCAGCAGCCACATAGGCCAAATCAATAGCGGCCGACCCGCTCCGCCGAATACCCTGTACTTGCTCCAATATGCGCCCGAACGGCCGTAAATTTTGCCGATCCCTTGCGCGCCCGTTGGGCGCAAAGCCGGTAGCCACCAGGCTATGCATGAGAGAACTTGCTGCGCTAACTTGTAGTGGCCGGTTCTTACCGTCACGCCTGACAAAGCTTCCCTGACCGGCGGCCGCACAAAAACATTCATCGCGCATTGGATCATAAATGACCCCAACCAGCGGTTTGGCGTACTCATATAAACCTATGGAGACCCCAAATACCGGCAACCCATGCGCAAAATTGGTAGTCCCATCTATTGGATCAATGTGCCACTGATATTTGCTATTCGCGCCTCTGGTACCCCCTTCTTCGCCAACCAATGTATGGTCAGGAAACGCGGTAAGTAACCGTCCGATAATGAGCTCTTCAGCGGCCTTATCAAACTGCGTCACCAAATCTATCGCCGACCGCTTAAGAGAAATCTCTTTCTCCTCAGCAAGGCTATCACGTAACAATGCGCCCGCTTCGAGGGCGATATCCACCGCCACGTCGAGGGCAAGGGGCAATACCTCGGCATCGGAAATCGTGATCGATCGGCCGTTCGCGAAGCCTTCTCGCACCTTTTGCAGCTTATTAAGAGCCATGTCGTTTTCCTATTGAATCAATCATGAAAGACCTCTTTTCGCGTGTTGTTCATAGCTTGCTTAACCGCTTACTGATCCCCAAATAGCGGTAAATCCAATGCATTCCCATCCCAATCCTCCACCATCCAGCTCCAATTTGGATCATCATAAGGCGGTGCGCCGCGATCTTCGTCCTGCAGTTCACCGGCCAGGTAATTGAGGAAGTAAACCTGCGATCCGGGTGGCACGGCAACCGGGTGGAAGCCCTGGGTTACCAATACACACTGACCGTCGCGCACCGTAAACAATTCGTCAAAATCAGTGTCAATCCGGTAATTGCGATGGATGCAGTAACCCGACTCGGTTGGGTCAATGCGATAGTAATATACCTCTTCCAGGTACGGAGAACCGGCATAGCGGTCGTGACAATGGGGCGGCCAGCCGGAGTAACCGCCACCAGGTACATATACCTCGAATAAAATTAACCGTTCGGCGGGCAGCGGGTATGCCAGCACATGATTGACCTGACGCACCGCCACGCCACCGCCGCGTACTTCTTGTTTCATCTCCTCCGGGCTAAAGAGGCGGATAGGGTATTTACCATCGGCCGGCGCACCACCTATGGCGAATTCGAAATCGGTTGTGGCCCTAACCGTAACGGCCGTTGCTGGGGGCGCGTACAAGATATGCGGCAGTTGGGCAAAATACCCTTGCCGTGCCACCGAAAATTCTTCAGCGTTGGCCCTTAACACGGCCTCACCAACCAAAGGCACCAATGCTATTTCATCGCTGCCGCTATGGTGCTCGTAGGTATCGCCCGCCTTCAGCGAGACAACTCGAAAACTGAGGTAGTCCCATCCGGCTGACGCCGGGGTCACATCCATCAAAACCTGTGCTGCCCTATTGGGTCTAATCAAGTGTTTACTCATTTCTTAATCCTTTTTAGTCCAAGTGGTTACGAATTTGGTCAGGTGCGCGCTGCGCCTTCGCTGACCTAAGCTCCAATTTCAGATACTGCCACCCACCGCCGCTGCTGGTGGCTGCGAATGGCGGCTTCGATGATTTGCTGTATCAATGCCCCTTCACGAAAACCTGGCTTCACATCCTCGTCATTCAAGATAGCGTTAATGAACTCACGCACCATAAAATCATTTTTCCGAAACAAATCTTTATAGGTATGGTGAACCGTATCTCGACGAACATTCCCCCAAATACGGTCGGGAACAGGCAATGCCTGAATAGCTCCCTCGCCTTCACGCGCACCTGAAACTTGTTGCACCCTATCCCAATCAATGAAATGATATAAAGCACCTGCCGAGCCATGAAATTCCATGTGATGGGTTTGCCCAAATGGCGTGTCCTCATAAGCAACCGTTGTAGCCTGAATGACACCATGAGCCCCATTGGCAAACTCAACTGTCAGGATAGCCGTGTCGTCGCCAACTTCATACATTTTTCCTTCTGGATCAAGCGCAGGCCGATCCACCATGAATCCTAATTTGCAGCTCACCCCTACGATCTCTCCAAAATACCAATACGCTAAATAAATAAAGTGCGAAGCGATGTCTCCCAGCGCTCCAGACCCGGCCTTGCCCACATCAAAACGCCAATTGTATTGATCGCCAGATCGGCCGTAACCGGTGTAATAACGCATGTTCAAATGGTACGGCCGTCCAATATATTCGGTATCGATCAGTTCCTTTAAATACCGGGCGGTCGGCATGTAACTGTAAGTAAAAGGCACCATCGTTTTGACGCCTTTCTTTTCAGCCACTGTCGCTACCTCCTCCGCCTGGGCATACGTTAAGGCCAATGGCTTCTCACACAACACATGCAATCCATGTTCCAACGCCTTCATCGTAATCGGATAGTGGCTGTCGTTGATCGTGGCGATGATCACGGTTTCAAATTGCCCACTGCTTATCATCTCATCGACATCGGTATAGACTTCAGAGATACCCCACCGCTGGGCAAAGGCTTTAGCGCGATCGTGATCTCGGCCGCAAACGGCCGTTACCCTAGCGCCAGGATGTTCTTGCAGAGCAGGCAGATACATAGCATCCGCCCACCAACTTGTGCCCACAATGCCTACAGAAACCTGTCTATTACTCATCTTGCCTTTCAAGCGCACGATCGTTCTTAACAATTAGCAACAAAATCCAAGACCTCCTGTTCATAGGGCATCGCCGCGGCACACCCATGCCGGGTGACCACGAGCGCGCCATTGGCATTGGCGATACGGCCGCTTTGCATCCAATTCCAGCCCTGCAATCGACCGTAAATTAATCCACCGGCGAACGCATCCCCCGCGCCAACAGTATTGACTATCTTTACCCGAAAACCCGGCACATTCAGACTTTCCCCTTGTCCAGTGAAAACAGTCACGCCCAGCGCTCCGCGCTTCAACACGGCTGTCTTGCCCATCATCGCTGCCCAATCGCGCACCTGTTTCTGTAACATTTCTATCTCGTCTTCCGGCACCGCATGCCCATGCCAGACTGCACCGGGATCAGGCATGAAAGCTGCCCAAAACTCTTCTTCCGTACCGATAAGCACGTCGATAGCAGGCAAGATGGCGCGTATGT
>JAACFF010000119.1 GCA_009937635.1 Chloroflexota bacterium | reverse complement strand
GAACGATTTGCCGCTAGTTTCCAAGCACGGTCTCAAGCATGTTGTTACATTCTATGGTATGGATATAGGCATGCTACCAGTACAAAATCCAGTATGGAGAACAAGATATGACGAACTTTTTTCCACGGCCGATCTGTTCCTTTGCGAAGGACCGTATATGGCAAATTGTATAGTAAATCTTGGCTGCCCAAAGGAAAAAGTAAAGGTTCAACGCTTAGGCGTAGCACTTGATCAAATCGCCTATATTCCTAGGAAGTTGGAGGATGGCAGCCCCTTAAAAGTATTAATAGCTGGCACTTTTAGGGAGAAAAAAGGGATTCCTTACGCACTTGAGGCCGTTGGACGATTGCATAAAGAAGGCGTCGATGTCCAGGTTACCGTAATCGGGGACTCTCGAGGTTATGAGCAAGACGAAATCGAAAAACAGAAAATTCTTGATGTAATAGAGCAATTTGATATGCATGCTATAACCCGCATGCTGGGTTTTCAACCCTACGCCAATTTGATAGCAGAGGCATTTCAACATCACGTTTTTCTGTCGCCCAGTGTAACAGCGTCTGATGGTGACACTGAGGGCGGGGCGCCAATTGTTATAATTGAAATGGCAGCATCAGGTATGCCTGTCGTCAGCACCAGGCACTGCGATATTCCACAGGTCATCCTGGACGGCCGTACAGGATGGCTTACCAAGGAACGTGATGTAGAAGGACTTGTGAGCCATTTGCAATGGCTCATTGAACATCCTCACCAATGGAAAGTGAGAACTGATCAGGGTCGAAAACATATTGAAGCTAACTTTGATGTGCGTATCCAGGCCCAATCCTTAGGTGATAAATATCTGAAACTAGCCGGCACTAGGTAGTATGAAAGCAATGAAAACATTTCAGCTATTGGCCCTGATAATCATCACCATATTCGTATTACTGCTGCGTGCTCATACTTTTTCAAGTTTCCTTTTAAGCAATTTTGCCTGGACAAATTTTAATAGTATATTGCGACAAAATTCGCCGACTTCTGATGAATTAAGACAAGTAGTTAATCAGTTTAAGAAAGCCCAATTGTCGCATGAAGTGAACCGATCACCCTGGCTAGGTGAGGGATTGGCGCATACAATGCGCGGAGATATAGATAAAGCCCACTCGAGTTGGTCTACAGGAAAGATTGTCCCTGATTTATTAACTCAATATGGCCTAATGGCTGGCCGCCGTGGGCATTTCAATTCAGCCCTCATATTATTCCGTGGGGCCAATATTCTGCGGAATGAAGCTGAATCGGAGGACTTCTATTTGGCTGGTTCTGTTTGCCAGCAAACTCTTGGTTCGCCTACTTTAATCAACGAAAAAAACTCTCAATTTTGTGCAGAGATCTTAGCCAAGAATCGAGACAATATTCTCCTTAATGGCGATGCCAGGGCCAAGAATTTGTATGGGTGGCAAGGAAAGCATTTTTTTGCAGATCAGAACAAATCCTTCGCTTCTATTGAAAACTCTTTGGAGTCTAATGGTCCCGTTTTTAAGTTAATTGGTTATAGTGAAGGAAATCACTTTGGACTTTTTCAACGAGTTTCTTTGCCTCCAGGGATTACGGTCCGTTTTAGCGGCCGTTTTAAAGTAGAATCCCAAGAAAACCTGGAAGCCAGGCTGCTATATATTGGCTGGCGAGGAAAGGATGGGAAACCAGCAGGTAATCAAGCTGCCTGGAAAGATTCGGACCTTGAATGGACAAATTTCGAAAGAGTTTTTATTATCCCGGAAGATGCAACTTCTTCTACCAATTTCTATCCGGCAGTCTTCAGTGGCCAAGGCACTATTTGGTTCGATGATGTCAGTCTGGAATTGATTACTGACTAAACTTTGCCTATGAGACAGTATCATAAAGCATATCTTGTCGCATTCATTATTTCTTTATTCCTCGTTTGGTCTCCATCAAATGCCTTAGCTTATCTAGCGCCGATAATAGCCCTCGTTGTATTCATCGCTATGACGAAAAGTGGTACTGTCATTCAAAATGTGATCGCTTGGTTTCTTGTGTGGGGTATCATTATTTGTTTTTACATTCTCTTCACACCTGATTTTGTCGTTCATAGTGCTCTCCTATCCGTATTGACTTATAGTTCATTCATTGTGGTTATGGCTATTCCCAGGCGATTTGTTGCCAGCCTGGATCTTATGGATCGCATGCTAAAATGGGCCCGGTGGATAGTCGTCATTGAAGCATTGGTTGGCATCACGCAGGGAATATATGGCTTTAATAGAACAGGCAGTTTTGATATCTCCAACGGCGATTTTGTTGAGGGAACAATTCATCCCGCGCTAGCTTCCGAGCTTTCACTTTCCAATCCTATGTTTGCTATTAATATGGCGCTTCTGCTGATTGCTCTTCTTCCCGATCTAATCTTACGGCGTAAAGGCTTCTTTACCGTTCTCGTGGGTAGTATCGCTCTAATTATGGCTTCGGTGTTGCATGTCTTGATCATGTTGGCCTCGGCTGGTTTCTTATCCATACTATTCTTCTGGCCTATATCCTTACGCCGTAGTATGACTTATCTGGTAGGGACCGGTCTGACAGCCGCAGTGATCCTGGCTTTCTTCGCACTAAGGACAAATTTTAGCACAGCGGATGGTTTTGCCCGGCTGCTGCTAAGTGGTGAGTCTTATCGATCCATTGCGATCCAACGGGCCGTCATTGAAATGCCTCGCGATTATCCATTGTTGCCGCTCGTGGGACTTGGCCCCGGTCAATTCTCAAGTCGCGCTGGACTTATAGGTACAGGCCTATATTTTGGGGGGCCAAAATTTCCTCGTCCTTTGCCATTTGTTCCCCAAGGAATGTCGCAAGCGTTTGAAGATAACACGCTAGATCTCTGGCTGAGGTTGGTAGAAACCAGGACCAAAGGATCTACTCATCTGCCTTTTCTTTCGTGGCTGAGTGTCTACGTAGAATGGGGTGTCTTGGTGTTGTTAGCGGTATTTTGTATTGTGCTTATCATGCTAATACGATTAAGATCTGTTGTGCGCAGTTACCCTCAACGTGTGTTGGCAGCTGCGTTCGGCACAGGGGTGATCTTTCTTCTCTTCATAGGAATGCAAGAGAATTATTGGGAGGTGCCCCAAGCTATACTTATCGGTTTACTGATACTCAAAGTACAGTATTCAATTCTGATGGATCAGGAAATGCGTAGACGACTAGTCTAGCTCCGGTGTGGATTGATTTTGGTTGCCTTTTTTATTCAACCACGCAATATTATGTTGAATGTTAATCTTTGGCGGAGTTTCCCTATGAAGATCTGTTACATTACTCCAAAGTTTTACGGAGGGTCAGTACCCTTTTTTGAATATACTCAAGGTTTAGCATCACTCGGTCATGAAGTCCACGTAATTGTTCCTGGTCGTGAAGGTGAACCTGCTGTTGATAAGGTTGG
Organism: Chloroflexota bacterium; assembly: GCA_009937635.1. Taxonomy (GTDB): domain Bacteria; phylum Chloroflexota; class Anaerolineae; order Promineifilales; family Promineifilaceae; genus JAACFF01. The sequence continues at coordinate 11,476 of JAACFF010000119.1, read as the reverse complement.
TAATGTAACGGTAGAACGTATTGCTTCTGATCATTCATCAAGTCAACAACATTTTCGTTTTTCATTTCTCCAATTCCTATTTGCCGCACATCGCGCACTTGAGCGACAAATTAGCTGGGACATAATCAATGTACGCAATTTACCCGGAGCATCAATTCTGCCGCGGTTTCAAAGAGGACAGCAAAAGGCCAAGTGGGTTTTAGAAATCATGAGCCCCCCCTTACATGCAAATTGGCGATCGACCTTAAGCAATTATCGGATTCGCCTTGAATCGAGATCCTTTGCCATTGCACTGGTACACGCTCAGGAGGTAGCAGAGGATATCTTTGGTTCTGATAACGGCCGCTTCGTAGAATTACCAATCGGAGTTGATTTTGATCATTTTCGTCCTGGGAAGAATCCGGATTTGCGGCAGGCCCTGGGGATTCTTCCTAATGAGATTCTCTTCATTTATACCGGCTCTATAATGCCAATTCGCCAACTTGATAAACTTCTACTTGGTTTTTCGCTGGCCCAACAAACCGCAAAGAACTTGCATTTATTGTTTGTTGGTACCGGACTGGCCGTACCGCAACTTGAAGAGCTGGCAACAGAACTTGGGCTTGCTTCACGGGTTCACTTTTCCGGCCTTGTATCCTATGGAGATATCCCTGCCTTCATGCATACAGCCGATATTGGTCTTGGGTATGTACCAATGGTTCCTTGGTTTGATAATGCACCTGTCCTGAAAACAATGGAGTCCTTGGCCTGCGGACTGCCGACTATTGCCACGGCAACCCGCGGCAATAAACTGTATATAAAAGATGGGGTTAATGGCATGTTGGTCAAAGATAGACCAGAGATACTTGCCAAGGCAATGGTCGATATGGCAGCAAATGAAAACCTGCAAAATCAATTTAGTAATGGTCGTGAATTCATCGGTCAGTATCAATGGAAGCACATTATCGGGAATATATTGAACCCTACCTATGAGAATCTTGTCACAACCAATCATATGCAACCAAAATAACGCAGCAGATTTACTCGCTAATTGAAACCAAGCTTATGAACATTAAGGGCATTCGTCATACAATTACAAAGTCGCCTGGGATTCGTCAATCCCTAACATGGTTGTATCATCGAAGGCTCAGTCCTGGCGACATATTCGTTGCCTCTTACCCGCGAGCTGGCTCCACATGGCTAAGATTTTTACTTTATGAATTGTTAACTGGGCAGACAACTTCCTTTGCAATGGTAAATAATGCCATTCCCGGTATCGGTCGTCACTATACCGCACCCAAACTAGTCGATAATTCACGACTTATTCAGACTCACGAACCATATCGTAGAGATTATGGCCGAGCTATCTACCTTGTACGCGACGTTAGAGACGTTGTAATATCTGAATATCACTTCCAACTGTTATGGAAACTTTACGATGGTGCTTTCCAAGATTTTTTGGGTGACTTTCTTGCTGGACAAGTCAATCGCTATGGTTCCTGGGAAAATCATACAAATAGTTGGCTGGATGCGAAAGATTCAACGCCTGATCGCATTCTAATGATACGCTTCGATGATCTACGATATGAAACCCAAGCCACTCTGTCAGGGATAATGGCCTTTCTCGGAGCATCGGTAAGTGCTACGCAAATCGAAAATGCTATTGCTAGTAATACAACCAACAAAATGCGTAAAAAGGAAAGCGTAATAAAATTTGCAGCTACCGATAAGAATTTTGTGCGGAGTGGCAAAGTTGGTATCTGGCAGCAAACCCTATCTGATGACCAAGTACGGCTTCTCGAACAATCCGTTGGGCCAACTTTGAGTAGGCTAGGTTATCTAAATGCGCCAGAGGATGCAAGTAACTTCAAGCAAAATCTGCCGGCTAAATTGCAATGAGGGCGATGAAGATTCTCCTGGCTCACAATCGCTACCTATTTAGTGGTGGTGAAAGACAAGTCTTTGAAGCTGAACTTGGCTTATTGCGCGACAATGGTCACGAAGTAGACGTCTATACCGAAGACAACCTGCGCATTGCCGAACTGGGCAACCTACAAACCGCCACCAGAACAATTTGGTCAAGGGAAACTTATCGCCAGGTAAAGGATAAACTAAGGACGGGCCAGCATGACATTGTCCATGTGCACAATTTCTTCCCACTTATATCGCCTTCAATCTATTACGCCGCAGAAGCTGAGAATGTTCCGGTGGTGCAGACAGTACACAATTTTCGCTTGTTATGCATCAATGGATTGTTATTTCGCGATGGGGTAGTTTGTGAAGATTGTGTCGGACGAATGTTTCCATGGCCTGGAATTATCAATGCCTGTTACAAAGACAGCCATGGGGGCAGCACAGCCGTTGCAACTATGCTATCAATTCATCGGGCAATAAAGACCTGGGAGAGAATGGTAAACACCTATATTGCGCTGACCGAATTCAGCCGCCAGAAATTGATCGAAGGGGGTTTGCCTGAAAAAAAAATCGCTATTAAGCCAAACTTTATTTCCAGGGATCCTGGGCCGGGAAGCGGAAAAGGGAATTTTGCCTTATTTGTAGGTCGCCTGTCGTCGGAAAAGGGTATTGATACAATGTTGGCTGCCTGGAGTTTGCTTGGCGAAACAGTTCCGCTGAAAATTGTTGGTGACGGGCCATTGCGTGATCAGGTAATTACTACAGCAAAGTCTGTATCGACCATAGAACACCTGGGTCACCTTGATAATGAGCAGGTTCTGAGCTTAATGCAGGATGCACTTTTTCTGGTTTTTCCAAGTTTATTGTACGAGAATTTTCCGATGACCATCATTGAGGCATTTGCCACCGGACTGCCGGTTTTGGCAAGCAATCTGGGCAATACTGCTACTCTAATTCAATCACGGCAAACAGGTCTTCACTTTAAGCCGGGGGATGCCGCCGACCTGGCAAAAAAGGCAAGGTGGCTGGTAGACAATCTTGACGCGTTGAGGGAAATGAGGTCCACGGTACGCGAGACATATGAAGAAAAATTTACACGTTCAAGCAATTATCGGATATTGAGCGATATTTATCAAAACACACTGGTGAAATTCAAAAATGGAACATAATGAGTTAAGAAAAACGAATGCCACAGCCCAATCCAAAGTCAACATTTTAGGTGTAGGCATCAGCGCAATCTATCAGGAATTTGTCCTAGATCAGATAGATGCCTGGATAGTGAATGATGATAGAGAATACATTTCCAATTGTACGGTGAATACAGTGATGGAATGTCAAAAAAACATCTCTATGCTCGAAGCTATCAACAACGCTAGCTTGGCCACACCCGACGGCATGCCGCTTGTGTGGCTTGCCAATTGGGGAAGCGATCATCCTGTTGGACGTGTCTATGGCCCCGATCTTATGCTGGCTGTATGTGAGCGTTCCGTTCATCTCGGTCACAAACATTACTTGTACGGCGGTGCAAAAGGCGTACCGGAGCTGCTTGCTGCGGAGCTCAAGAACCGCTATGCAGGACTACAAATTGTCGGTGAGTTTTCACCCCCTTTCCGGAGCTTAACCCCGGAGGAAGAAGATAGAGAAATCGAGATGATCAATGACGCCGATCCGGACATTATCTGGGTCGGTCTCGGAACGCCTAAGCAAGATCTTTGGATGGCGAAACATCGTCCCAGACTAAATGCCTCCGTAATAATCGCTGTTGGAGCCGCTTTTGACTTTCATACAAAACGCAAAAAACAGGCACCTGTTTGGATGCAGCGAAATGGTCTGGAATGGTTATATCGACTTATTCAGGAACCCAACCGCTTGTGGTATCGCTATTTAGTGCATAATCCCTGGTTTGTCTTAAAATTAATCGAGCAACAAACTGGACTGCGAGAATATCCCTTACGAGGTGCTAATGTACAATCATTAAAAACCAGCGCTAGTAATTGGTTCAATTTCAGGTAATGGTTTTGAAACGACCGCTTACTGACAGAGAATGGTTTTGGAAAAGTGATCCTGGTCACACGCAACCTGGCCAAGTGCGAAACTGCCTGCACCCAACTTATTGAGAGCTCTTAGCCAGTATGTATTCGATTTACTGACAGCCGATTTGGCGAAACCAGAATCATCCGTAACCGTCGCTGATGAGCTGGTTAAACGGCAAGACACCATCGACCTTCCCATACTCAATGCCGGGATGAGCAATAACAATGACAGAAAATAGCAGCGTCTATCTATGTGCGCCGGTGAATGCTCTGAATGAGCGATGCCTATCTGCACTGGGACTTCCACCGCGACATCAGCCAGGATCTAGATAAAGCTGAAAAATAAACGACGACTGCTATCGACGTTCCCTCCACAATGTACAACATTATGTCAATTAACCACCATATCTTGGGTATGATTGACCCGCAACCCCCCATATCTTCGATAATTGTTTTCACAGAATCAAACAATTAACCCTCATAAAATCCGGTCAAGTCCTGAAATACGTTGGCTGTTGAATGTTGGCCGTTCATTAGCCGTTGATGGTTGACTCTTTGTACACGGAACTCGCAATCTGCATATCCTGCACCGCCACCCCCGTCAAATCAGCCACGCTGATTTGCTCCTCATCCTCACGCCCTTTTGCTTTACCGCCAATCACATCCCCCAACTCCACCAAATCCGCTTCCCTGATCTCTCTTGCCTCGATCGCCTGGTAAATCTCCCCGCGCTCCAAACATTGGCTTATGCTGTCCGCCACCACCAGGTCCGCCCGTCCTAGGATCGCCGCGTCCAGCTCCTGTTTATGCGGCGCATCCGAGCCCACGGCCGTAATATGCGTCCCCCGTTGCAAACCGGCCACCTCCAGCAAAGGGCTCTCCGCCGGCGTCGTGGTCACAATCAGATTACAGCTGTCCATGATCTCCGCCGTATCCTGCGTCGTTCCAATTGTAAAACCAAGCGGACCCATATCCTGTCGGTAGCGAGACAACTGCGCGTCGCCTCTACCCCACACCAAAACATCCCGGCACGCCGTCACTCCTTTTAAATGCTGCAACTGCAAGCGCGCCTGGATCCCCGTGCCTACAATCCCGATCCGCCGCACCCTTTTCGGCGCCAGGTATTTGGCCGCGATCGCCCCGGCAACGGCCGTTCGCGTATCCGTCAGCATCCCTTCATCCAACAAGATACTCACCAGTTCACCCGTCCGCTGGCTAAAGAGCAGCATCAGACCGTTGCTCGACGGCAGGCCCAACTGCGGATTGCCATAGAAACCGGAGGCGATCTTGATCACATAATACGGTTCATCATGCAGAAAGCCGTACTTGATATGCACCTCACCCTTGTCCAAAAGCAATTCGCCCACTGGCGGCACAACCGCTTGCCCCGCCGAATAGGCCACAAAGCCCGCTTCAATAGCCGGCATCAAGTCCAGTGCAGGCAAAATGTCCTTTATTTGTGCTAAGGTGATGATCTGCATTGGGGGGTACTCCGTCAACAATTCAACAATTACCTATTTTCCCTTCTTCTTAATCCCTCTATACTCACCGAAATCAGTTTACAAAATCTCCTTTAACGTCGACAAGCCGATATTGGCCCCACACAAAACAATCACCACATTTTTACCCATGAAGCTATCCTGCTCTTTCTGGAAGGCGGCGATGGCCACGGCCGCTGACCCTTCGATAAGCATATGCTGCGCGGCCATATATTCGCGCAGACTATTTCTTATCTCATCTTCGCTCACCGTGATGTAACCGTCGACCCACTGCTGGCAAAGCGGAAACGTGATCGACCCCGCCTCCACACCTCCCGCCGTGCCATCCGACAGCGTGGGCAGTGATGGCAAATCCAGAATCTCACCCGCTTGCACAGACTGGACCATCACTTGCGAATTTACAGGTGAACAGCCAAAAACTTGCACATGCGGCAATATACGCTTGAGGTAACCGGCAATCCCTGAAATCAAACCACCGCCGCCTACAGAGACGAAAACGGCATCGATGGTTTGCAACTGCTCCGCCAATTCTGCACCAATGGTGCCCTGCCCGCCTATTATTTGCGGGTCATTGTAGGGGGAAATGTAGGTCATGCCCTCCTGCGCCGCGTATTGCCGGGCATATACCTCTGTCTTGGCTGAATCCTGCCCGTAATAACGAACCTCCGCGCCCAACTGCTCGATGTTCGAAGTTTTCGATTTTTCAGCATTTTCCGGCACAAAAACGATGCCCGTGGCTTCTACATGCGACAGGCCAAAGGCCACGGCCGCGCCATGGTTACCCGTCGAAGCCGTCACAACACCCCGTTCGCGCTCTTCGGCCGTTAAGGACAGCAGCTTATTCATCGCGCCCCGCGCCTTGAACGAACCGGTATGTTGTAGGTTCTCACATTTGAAGTAAACGTTGGCTCCACTGCTGAGGCTGTAAGAGGGAGAATGGTCGAGGATCGTTTGGCGCAGAAACGGCCGTATCCGCTCGTGCGCCTCGTTTACCAATCGGGAAATATCAATCACGCCTGCACTCATGACTCAAGCGCCGTGATCAACTCATGCATGCGATCTAAGGCCGCTCCCAAATAGTCGTGGGGCAAACCAAAGCTAATACGCAGGAAATGATCCATACCGAAATGGTCGCCGGGCACGATCAGAACGCTTTTCTCGCGACGCAGCCGCTCGGCCAGTTCCGACGAATTGATATCAAGATGGTAACGCACAAAAGCGATTGCCGCCGCATCCGGTGGCCTTAAGCTAAACAAATCGCTGTGGCTGTCCATCCACTCGCGCAGCTTCGGAAATCCAGTCCGGATATATCCACGTGTACGCTGCAAGATCCGCGGCCGCACTTCGGGTGACAAGGCCAGTGCAGCCAGTTTATTGGAAAGCATCGTCGCGCTAATAGCCACATATTCGTGCCGCGCCCAGATATCGTCAATGGTTCCCACTGGCCCCACAGCCCAACCAATACGCAGCCCTGGCATGCCATACGCTTTGCTCATGCTTCCCGTCGCCACTACTTTATCATAACGGCCGTAAAACGAAGGCGTCTGTTCATCTGTCAACCGTTCCGCACCAGCGTACACTTCATCAGCCAGAATCCACGCCCCTACCTTCTCGGCGATAGCCACGATCCCATCCATTTCCGTTTCGCTCAAAGCCCGCCCCGTAGGGTTATTAGGATTGCAAACCGCGATCAGTTTTGTCTCCGCTGTCACAGCCTCTTGCAGTTCATCCAGGTTTGGCGCCCAGCCACGTTCCTCCACAAGATGAAACGTCTTTGTCCTTAAGCCAAAATTCTGAGCAATGCCCCAAATCTGCATGTAATTGGGCAGCATGACCACGATCTCATCCCCAGACGCCAGCAAGGTTTGCACCGTGATAAAGTTGGCCTCGATCGCCCCCACCGTCACCAACACGTTTTCCGGCGCTGCCCCAGCATACAAGCGAGCGATATTTTGCCGCAATTCAGGTTCACCGTTTACATGCGGATAATTCAGGTCCGTGGCCATCAATCCTTGCACCAAATCAGGATCATCAGCCATTAGCTCGCGCAGCAGGATAGGGTGGACGCCACTTTCCGACAGATTATAATCCACCTCCTGCTCAAATTTGGACATCATCCGTTCCATAACAAACGGCTGAAAGTTTGACACGGGTGTGTATTGGCTCATGAGGGTCTAGGTAACTCCATAGAAAAGCTGATTGCTGAAAGCTGTCAACTAATTAGCCGGATCAAGATGCACAACCTGGTTCACATGACCAAACAATTTGCACTCCGTTTGCTCACCATTGTTGCATTTCAATATACTGATATTCTGTTCTTCCCCACCTAGCACGGCGTAAACAGTCATCATTCCGCCATTACTCTCATACCTCGCATCTTCATCGACGAGGGTATTAAGTTGCAAGACACATGGACCTGTGCTCGCCGCCGCATCCTGATCCTGCAAGGTCAAGTGGATGTTTAAATCGCCACTATAGCCCAGAATGCTAATCTTTCCCTTGACAGCAACCTCATGATCGGAAACGGCCGTCACGGTTCCCTCGCCAACCTTCACCCAAACAAACTTTTTCGCTTTTACTTCTACAGTTTGGCCAACATAAGTTCCATCAGCCACGTAATCCATTATTCTAGCCACTTATTCCATCTCCAAAATACGCAAGCGCGTTTATTGCTACTACTTCACGCCAAACGGCGCACAAAGATAATAATTGTAACGCAACCTTTCTATGAGCAAAGACATATGCTCCCATCGGCGCAAATCCGCGCCCTATTTCTAGATCCGCCCACCCATTGCCAGGACCATCAACGCTTTTTGGATGTGCAACCGATTCTCAGCCTCATCGTAAATCACCGACTGCGGGCCATCAATAACGCCGTCCGTGGCCTCGTAGCCACGATCGACCGGCATGCAGTGCATGTAAATGGCGTTCTTTTTAGCCAGCGCCATGCGACGCTCATCAGCCTTCCAACTTATATTTTCGTCGGCCATGGACTGTACCTCTTGCTCCTCTTCCGTAACCATGATCGGTCCCCAGCTCTTGGCGTAGCACACGTCGGCATCCTCAAAAGCGGCATCCATATCGTCTACAATCTCGAACGCGCCCCCGCTCTCCTCTGTATGCGCGCGGGCCGCGTCCAACGAATGCGGCATCAATTCGAAACCGGGCGGATGGGCTAAAGTGACATCCATGCCCCAACGTGTCATGAGCATGACCAGCCCCTGCGGCACTGATAACGGCCGTACATATTTCGGGGCATAGGTCCAGGAGATGACAAACTTCCGGCCGCGCAGATCGTCGCCAAACTTTTCACGCATGGTCATCAGGTCGGCCATCGTCTGGCAGGGATGATCTACATCATCTTGCATCGAGAAAATAGGGATATTTGCATATTTGGCCAGATCGTAAAGGTATTTTTGCCCAATGTTTGTGCGGCAATCGCGCACCGCGATACCATGACCATAACGCGACAGCACCGTTCCTGTATCTTGCGCGTTTTCGCCATGATCGATCTGGGTCGCCTTGGGTGTGAGAAAGACGCCGTGACCTCCCAGTTGGGTCATGCCCGTTTCAAACGACGTGCGCGTGCGCGTGGACTCTTCAAAGAAGAGCATGTAAAGCGTCTTGGCGCGAAGAAGATGATCATGTGGCTCGCCGGCCAGAAACCGGCGCTTCAGGTCGGTGGCCATATCCAAAGCTGTTTCCAATTCCTCATTCGTCCAATCTTCCGTAGTAATAAAATCCTTACCATATAACTGGGTCTGCATAACCTTTGCTCCTCTAATAATGTAGGACGGGCAAATCGTCTTATCCCTCATCCTACTCCCAGCGTGGCCATAATGATGCCTTGATAACCGCGCACGGCTGTTTCCAGCGCCTCAATTCCAACCCGCTCATCAACCATGTGGGCGTCTCCCTCTATCGCAGGACCAAATCCAATCGTGGGCACACCCGCCACGCCCGCACTGTAAGCCGCATTGGTACAAAAGCGATACGCGCCCAATCGGGGCGACAAGCCAGCGCTTTCTAAACCGGTCAAGGTAGCTTGCACAAAGGGATGGCTTTCCTTGAATTCCCAGGCCGGGAAAAACTTGGACCCACGTAGGAAATTGCCCGTATAGGTGGGATAAACACCTTCCGCGATACATGCCTCGAAATCGACCGCTCCCAACGCTGGCAGCAAAGCGATAGACTGTAGGACGCCCTCCTCAGTCTCGCCAGGCAGCAGACGGCGGTCATAAGTAACCCGGCAGCGGCTGGGAGTGACCGAATGGGCCGGGTAAGGATCGGAAATGATGTCGGTAAGGGTCATAATAGCCGGACCAAGCAGCGGGTGTCGAGGCAGCTTGATACCCTCAATCGACCGGATAATCTTAACCATCTCGTGCACTGCGTTCAAACCTAATTCTGAACTAGACGAGTGCGCAGGCCGGCCGAGCGTTTCAATATGTATCTCAGCCCGGCCGCGCCCGCCCCTGTTCAGGTTTAGGTTAGTGGCTTCGCCAATCACGACGAAATCTGGCTTAACCTGTTCCATCACGGTTGCCAGACTCAACCCTTCCATCACCTCTTCCATAACCGTGGCGCTGACAAATACCCGGCCCGCTAATTGGTTTCGATCTAAGCCGGCCACTGCATATACCATGGCTGCGAGCGCCCCCAACATATCGGCCGAACCTCTACCATGAAGAAATCCATCCTCTACATCACCCGAATACGGGTCACGCTGCCAGATTGAGCCCGGCGCGACACCCACCGTGTCACAATGCGCATCTAGCAGCAGCGTCGAACCAGACTGCGTCCCCTCAACCATACCCACGGTCGAGCCATTCGTATCTACCCATACCTTATCAAAATTCAGCGTCTGCATCTCACGCGTTATGATTTCCACAACAGGGCGTTCTTCACCGCTCAAGCCAGGTGTTTGCACCACAGATTGAGCAAATTTAACCATTCGATCTAACGTCATCTTGCCTTTTTCCAAAGTCGTTCCGCGTTTTCATGCACCCGACTGCGCATCAACTCCAGGTCTGCATCGAGTACAACGCCATCCCTCACCCGCCACGCTCCGGCGACCATCACATCCCTGACGTGAGTGAAATTGCGCCACAGCAGCAATTGTTCATAGAGATTGTGCGCAGCCGGCGGTGTTGGCATTGCTGCATCAATAAGCTGCAAGTCAGCCGCCCAACCAGGCGCCATTCGCCCCACCTTCTCCATGCCCATCGCCCGTGCCCCACCTTCCGTCGCCAGATACCACACCTCGTGGGCCGGCATCACTTGTGGATTCTGATGATTTGCTTTGTGGATCAGAAATGCGCCGCGCATCACTTCAAAAAAATCGTTGATGTAGCCGTCTGAACCCAAGCCTACGGTCACGCCGGCCGCCAATTGCTGCGGAATCGGCGCGATGCCACCACCCACCTCGCAATTACTGAGCGGCATATGTGTCACTTTGATCCCCTTTTCGGCGATGATAGCCCGCTCCCTTTCTGAAAGCTGGACACATTGTGAGGCCATCATGCCAGGTCCGGTGACGCCCAATTGGTCGTAATATTCCAGGGTGCGTTTGCCGAAATATTCTAGCGCATATTGCGGTTCATGGACACCTTCATTGCAGTGCATGTGAGTCAAGACGTTCCGCTCCGCAGCCATGTCGAATGCCTGTTGGATAAAATCGGCCGAACAGGTAAATGTCGTATGAAAACAGATCAGTCCTTGTACCAACCCCCCTTCTCTCTGGCACAGATCCACGAACTTGGCGTTTTCTTGCAATCCAAGAACGCCATTTTCCTTGCTGACCCGCTCGGTGGCTTCAAAGGAAAGCATGGCTCGCAGTCCGCGCCGCTCAACGATTTCTTTTTGTGCCAGCAGTGCATCAGGAAGCGCATAAGGCGCTTCCAGACAATCATAGAAACTACTGATCCCGCTGCGCAACATCTCGGCGCACACCCAGTCGGTAGCCGCACAAATCATTTCGCTGTCGAGAGCATCTTCAACAAGCGGCCACCAAAAGTCATTCAGAAAAGACCAGAAGCCGGAGGGAGCATT
>JAACFF010000118.1 GCA_009937635.1 Chloroflexota bacterium | reverse complement strand
CGCAACCTGGAAAGGTTGCTTTACATTTATCTTCGTTGTCTTGCTAACCTCTTCTTTCGTCTAATCTCTTTTCGTTGTTCACTTTGTAACAAGGAAAAGATAGTTCTTTCGCTTTCGGGATTGAGCCTGCTGATGTCGCGGCCCGTCGTTAAAGCATAATAATAGACCCGAGCGCATTTCTCTAACAGCAGAATATTAAGCGCCGCTTTATCCAGCGTCGTGCCCAGGCACAAAATGCCATGATTCTGCAAAATATAAGCGTTGCAACTATTGTCTAAATGGGCTGTGATATTTTCCAGCAGTGTCACCGTTCCAGACATACCATAAGGAACAATATCCACACAATTTCCCAGGTTGGCGACCTGCTCGTCAAACAGGGCCGGGATCGGTTCGTTGATAAGGGCATAAGTGCTGGCGTAAGGTTGGTGGGTGTGAATGACAGCATTCACATCGGCCCGATTTTGGTAGACAGCGATATGCATGCCCATCTCGACCGAAGGAATATGTTTACCCTCAATGGCTTCCTTATCAAAAGAGTAAATGCAGATGTCATCAAGATTAAGGGCAAGGTAGTCCATGCTGGAGGGGGTGATGGCCAAAGCATCCTCGCCTTCAATACGAACAGAGATATTGCCTCCAGTGCCAATGAGATACCCTTTACGGGTCAAATCTTGGCAACTAGCCAGAATCTGTGTTCTGTACTGTTCATAATGGCTCATAGAAAAACTCCATATTCTGTTTACATGCTTCAATTATGATCCAGATAGTAAGCGATTGGAGGCGGCGTCACATCAGCCAAAGGGATGATCTTGATGATCAAGAAGGATAATCTCCCGTGCTAAATTCCTGCCTTTCTGGTATATATTTGTGACAAGACAGAATATGACCTCAAATTCCTTCCAGACCGTGGCAAAACAGGACAATGACAGTCAACCGGCTGTTATTTTTTTGCATATCCCCAAGACGGCCGGAACAACCCTGCTCCGAATCTTAGACCGCCAATACCCTCCTGAGGTTGTTCATTCATTTGGTGCGGACGCTCACCAATCTGTCGTCGAATATAAAGCCCTGGGTGAGGAAACCAGGAACAAAATCCGCCTCCTTCGCGGTCATATGGCATATGGTTTGCATGAATACCTGCCCAACGCTGCTGGGTATTTCACGGTCTTGCGTGAACCTGTTGCCCGTGTGATCTCTTACTACAATTTCATTCGCCGCACACCGGATCATTATTTATATGACGAAGTGATAGGTAAAGATTTAAGCCTGCACGCTTTGTTAGAGAGCGGTTTGCCCTTAATGATGAACGACGCCCAGGTTCGCTTGCTCTCAGGCGTTTGGGGAGAACCCGAATTTGGTGAGGTCTCTCTGGCCATGTTGGAAACTGCCCAGCAGAACCTGGCTGATTCTTTCATCGTCGTTGGCTTAACCGAGCAATTCGACAAAACCCTGCTCCTGCTCAAGGAAAAGTTAAACTGGCAGCAGGATATCAGTTATCAGCGGCTAAATGTAACCAGGCAAGGAGTGTCGGAGAAGCGACTCCCCAAAGAAACCGTCGAGCTTATCAAGCGTGTCAATCGCCAAGATATCGCTTTGTATGCTTACGCCCAGGATTTGTTCAAGGAGCAATGCTCCCAACAGGGATTATTGTTTGGATCTCGCGTCCGCTATTTCCAATTCTTGAATAAATACCAACCGGAAATGGATATAAAGAAACTACGTACCTATTCAGTTCGCGCGAAATTGAGAAGCCTCTTGAGATGACACATAACACGGAATACCTGGCTTTGGCCCATTGGCGGCGGGCAACGGGCGAAATGTATGCAGCCGTACGCCAGGCCGCTGATCCGGCCCTGGCCTACCAGCACTTTGTGGCCACACGTAATCACCTATTCAAAAACCACGCCCAATCTCCCTTGACGGCCGTGCAACGTGCCTCCTTTCGCCAGCTCTCCTACTTCCCCTATGATCCGGCGTTCAAGGTGCAAGGATATATTGATGATAGAGTGGAACCTGCGGAATTCACTACCGAACTAACCGCTGATGGTTTTTTTCGCCTCAAGCGAGTCGCCGCAATCCACTTTGAATTGTTGGGACAAGCGGCACAATTAAGCTTGTTTTGGGTGCAGGGCTATGGCGGCGGCCTCTTCTTGCCCTTCAAAGACCAGACGAATCGCACCGAAACCTTTGGCGGCGGGCGCTATTTGTATGACACCATAAAAGGGGCAGACCTTGGAGCCAATGAGCAGGAGATCCTCCTGGACTTCAACTTTGCCTACAATCCCTCCTGCGCCTACAATGCGCAGTGGGTGTGCCCGCTGGCCCCTCGGGAAAACATTCTAAATCGTGCCATTATCGCTGGTGAAAAGAGATTCGCCTTAGGTGATGGTGATTGACCCCTGTCCGATTGTGCTGGGATCGAATTCTTGTTTTTGGGGTTCTGGCTTTCTCTTCCCGGCTAATTTGCGATGACAATATGAAGGTTGATAAAGCGACCAGCTTCACCCGGCCAACCCACCTCCATCCACAACAAGTATGCTGCCCGTCACCCAGGCAGAAGCATCACTCACAAGATACAGGACGGACTGGGCAATGTCTTGCGGGGTACCAATACGGCGCAACGGCCGATCCGACGCCCCCGCTAGAAACACCTCGTCCGCCTGCCCCAATTGCTGTGCTTCATTGCGCAGCATATCTGTGTCCGTATCTCCAGGGCATATACAGTTAACGCGAATATTTTGCGGCCCGTGATCAATGGCCATCGCCCGTGTCATATTGACCACTGCCCCCTTCGATGCGCAGTAGGAGACGGCATCTCCTCCGCCTACCAGTCCCCAACCAGATCCAGTGTTGACAATAGCGCCACCTCCGGCTGCAATCATGTGCGGGATGGTGTACTTGCTCATCAAGAAGATCGATTTGACATTGACGGCCATCACGCGATCCCACTCCGCTTCTGCGGTATGCAGCACGTCAGCACGGCGAATGATGCCCGCATTGTTGAATAGAATATCCAAACCACCAAATGCGGTGACAGTTTGCTCAACTGTACGCCGGCAGTCAGCCGGCTGTGCTACGTCACAGCGTACGAAAATCGCCTGCCCCCCTTCTTCTCGGATTTGCCGGACGACGGCCTGTCCGGAGCTATCATTTAAGTCGGCCACGGCAACGGCGGCACCCTCACGTGCTAGTAGCAGCGCAGTTGCGCGTCCAATGCCGGATGCTGCGCCGGTCACTATCGCTCTTTTCCCTTCTAAACTTCTCATCATTCTCTCTGTTCAGCATGAAACTTTGTAAATAACTTGTTCGTTGTAGCCGGTGATGGCTTTGACATAGCCACTCAGCTCCTCGTCCACTTCCTGGTCCCCGCTGTCGACGAGAAACGGCCGTCCTTGCAGCGCATGAATTTTCTCCGGAGTGCTGATAACCAGGATATTGGCCTTCCCCACACGGGTGATAACAGCCGGGCTGATCTGTTGGTTGCCGCGCCCAAACAGATACCCCTGCCCGCCAATGGGTGTGACGACAATCTGGGCCGCGTGAAGGTTTATTAACCCCAATAGCTGTTTTTCATTTGCATCTGCGGCGATCACCTGGCCGTCGAGGAGTACGTCCACGCCGACCAGCGTTTTATCCAACCCCAATTGATCCGTTATCGCTTGCGTTGTCGTGCCCGGGCCGACGATGGTCAGCCGGTCAGGCTGCATCTGGTCGATGACTTGTTGGGCAATAGCGGCAAGCTTCGTTTTTTCGCTCACCAAGCTGCCACTCTTCAAGTTTTGAACCAGGCGACGCTGGAACGGGATTTTTAGGTAGCCATACAGTTGGGCCAGAACGACACCCTGGCGCACGCTCTCCTCGTCTAGATCCATCACCTCAGCTTCGCGGAGGCGGGATACGTCACCTTGTATGAACAAGCGTGCCAACTCACCGGCGCTGCGTGGATGGGTCGCATAAACGGCCGAATGAATTTTCACGCCCGCCGGAATGCCTAGTACGGGAACAGCCGTCCCCACTGCCTGGAAAATATCACGCGCCGTACCATCCCCCCCGGCAAACAGCAGCAGCGTAACACCCATTTGCAGCATCTGCTGCGCTGCCTCTTGGGTGTCAACGGCCGTCGTCTTTCCTGGCTGAATCGCGCCAATGACCACAGGCGTCAAACCGGATGCCCGGACCACCGCCTCTCCCATTTCGCCGGGATAGGTGATGATTTGCAGCCCATCGTGCAGCGGCAGCAGTTGCCTCAGGGCGATCATGGACCTGTCGGATGCTCTGGGCACGGCCCCAAGTTCCCGTGCCTGCGCCTGAATGCCCGCCCCATCACTCCCTTTCAGGCCGACGCTGCCGCCGATGCCGGCAATAGGGTTAATGATGAGACCCAGTTTTTTCACGTTTGAGCGTTTGTTTTCCGCAAATATGCTCGCCACGTTATCGCCCACTGGGCTGGATCGTCCAGCGGCTCATGATCGATGGTATGCACAGTGCTGTTATGCGGCGCACTCTTGACCAGCTCCGGGTCGTTGCGCGCTTCATTTGCAACTTGGGCCAGGATAGCCGCGTATTCGTCCAGATCTTCCTTCGAGTAGGTTTCTGAAGGTTCAAGCGTACACGGTTCCGGCACCACAAAGGGGTGGTGGCTGGTCCAGTAATGGACTCCATAATCGGCGGCGCGAATGCCGATCTCGTCCGAATGGACGCCCGTCTCTTGTGCCAGGTCCTTCAGGCTGTATCGCACCTGTTCAATGCGGCGTTTACCCTCCGCATACGGCACACTGACTCCAGGGATTTCCAGCATCAATTTGAGCAGATAATTGTTATTGAGCACGGCGATTTCCGCCACTTCGCGCAAACCGTCTGCCCCCAGGGCTATAGCCCACGCATAAGCGCGCACAATATTGGGTGTGACGCCGAAAAAGGGGCCCATCTTACCAACGGAATCGGGACGACCGTAATCCAGAGTGTATTTCTCACCATCAAATTCGACGGTGGGCGTGGGCAGGAAGCGCGCCAATGCTTCCGTGACGCCGCTCACCCCAGCCGCCGGGCCTCCGCAGGCGTGGGGCGTGGAAAAAGTTTTGTGCAAGTTGAAGTGGCACAAGTCAAATCCTGCGTCTCTGGCGCGAGTGATGCCCAAAATGCCGTTGGCATTGGCCTGATCATAGGCGCACAATCCGCCCGCTTCGTGCACAATCTGCACAAACTCCTCAATACGCGGGTTAAAGATACCGGTGTCTTCTGGATTGGTAATCAGCAGGGCAGCAGTGCGCTCGGATACGGCCGCTTTTAGCGCCTCAATATCAGGATATCCGTTCTGATCCGGGTACAGCGTGATTACTTTGAATCCAGCCGTCTTGGCGCAGGCTGCGTTAGAGGGATGCGAAAATATAGTGGTGATAACCTCGTCTCGCTGCTCCAATTCGCCGCGCGCCGCGTGAAAAGCGCGGATCATGGCCACGTTAGCGTAAATGGCGGCTGAACCGGCCGGTGGCTGCAACGTGAAGCGGTCCATGCCCGAGATTTCTTTTAGCATTTCCTCGAAGCGGACCATCAGTTCCAGGATGCCTTGCACCGTTGATTCGTCCTGGAAAGGATGAACGGCCGTCACTTGCGGCAATCGCACCAATCGTTCATTCACCTTAGGGCTGTGTTTCATCGTGCAAGTGCCTTGCCCTACGTCGATGTTCAGGTCTGCACCCAGATTTTCCTGCGAGAGACGGAAATAATGCCGCACCACTTGCGGTTGGGCGATTTCCGGCAGCGCGGGTGGCTGCTGGCGGCGCATCTGCGGTGGCAACGTGGCCAGCACATCGCCCACTTCTGCCTTAATGCCTGCTTCCACTTCCGGCACCATGACCCCCCGTTGTCCAGGGCGGCTCAATTCAAAAATGATCGATTCATCCCAGCGCGCCTGGTGAAAGCGGCGCAGGCGTGGCTTGCCGTCAATAAATCGCTGTTTGGTTATGTTTTCGCTCATTGGGCCACGATCTCCTCAATTGCTTTTGCTAGCCGGTCAAGGTCCGCTTTTGTGTGGATTTCGGTCACGCAATAGAGGGCGCTTTGACCCAATTCCGGAAATTGACGGCTAAGATCCTTGCCACCAAAAATATTACGCTCCAACAGCGCTTTGTTAATTTCTGCCACGGTTTTCCCTGTGCTGTCAAAATTGGCGACAAATTCCTTGAAGTGTGGCCCTTGGAAAATGGGCGCGCGTACGCCGGAAATCTTGTCTATTTGCATAGCCGCATATTGTGCACGAGCCATAATGCTCTCGCCGATTTCGACCATGCCCCACGGCCCCATCAAGGCCAGGTATACGCCGGCGGTGATGCCCCACAGCGCTGCAGCCGTTCCTACCCATTCCTTGCCTTCTTCACGAATGGCGAAGGAAGTGCGCTCGTAAGCCACGTCCCCGAAACCATATTCACCTGAAACGCGCGTGGGAGCGATGCCAAAGAGGCGAGAGGGGTACTCCATCACAATGCGCTCGTTGTCATGACTGGCAATAAAACCAGCCTGCCCGCCGCCAAATTGCATGTGCATGCCCAGCGGCTGAATATCACCGCAGACGATATCGACCCCATACTCTGCGGGTGGGGTGAGGATGCCCAGGGAGATAGGATCGACGCTGGCGACGCAAAGAGCGCCGTGATCGTGAGCGATGCGGCTGATGGCTTCACCCTGAGTTTCGATGAATCCAAGATAGGAGGGATTGTCGAAATAGATCACGGCCGTTTCTTTAGAAATTACGTCTTGCAGCGCTGCTAAATCCAACTCACCCGTCCGCGCGTCAAAATCTACCAACTTGATGCTGATGTCCGGCATGCAGTAATCCCGGATTTTAGACAGCTTATCGGGATTGATGGTCTGGCAGAGCAGCGCTTCGTGCCGTCCAGTGATGCGCGCAGCCATGCGTATGGCGGTGGCCGCTGCCTGGAAGCCGTCATAGGTAGGGACGTTGACCACGTCCATATTCAACAGTTCGCCCATCATGCTGCAATATTCAAAGAGTGCTTGGAAACGGCCATGATCATCATACGGTTCCCCAGCATAAGCTGTCAAAAACTCTCCGCGTTGGTTGACCTCATCACACACTGCCGGCACATGGTGCTGGTAACAGCCGGCGCCGAGAAAGTTTAGATACTCTACGGCCGTTTTGTTTTTGCCCAATATTTCGCGCACATGCCGCTCGAGAGCTGCCTCCGATAACAAGGGATCTGGCAGATCCAGTTTGCGCCGCAGCCGCAGCGCTTCCGGTACGCTTTCGTAGAAATCATCCGCGCTTTCGGCGCCAACTGCTTGCAACATTTGGTCCTTAATCGCCGGCACGGAATTAGGAATGTAGGGATATACAATCGGTTCTTTATTGGTCATGGACTTGTCCTTATCAATCTACTTTGCTGGAGACCGGCCAGAGCAAGGTTCAATTATTTAGTTAACAAGGTGCTCAATCTTCGGGCAGCAAAAGTATCTTCCCTTTCGTTTGGCGACCTTCGATATAGCGGTGTGCGCTGGCCGCTTCTGCCAATGGGAATCTGCGGTCCACGCGTACCTGCAATTCCCCGGCGGCGATCCAGGAAAACAGGTCGGCCGTACGAGACCTGATCTCCTCGGCCGAGGCGGCATAGTGCCCCAGGCTGGGCCGCGTGAGGAAAAGCGACCCTTTTCGATTTAATACTTGTGGATCCATGGGTGGTACAGGACCGCTGGCTCCGCCAAACAACACCATAATCCCCCGCGATCGCAGGCAGTTCAAGCTCTTGTCGAAGGTTGTCTTGCCCACCGAATCATAAACGACATCAACTCCCTGACCCTCTGTCAGGCGCTTAACCTCGGCTTCAAAATCTTCTTCCGTATACAGGATAACCTCGTCGGCGCCGCTTTCTTTGGCCAGGGTCGCTTTTTCGGCCGTCGACGTGGTACCGATGACCGTCGCTCCGCGCCGCTTCGCCAGTTGCACCACCAGCGATCCCGTGCCGCCCGCGGCGGCATGAACGAGGGCCGTGTCTCCTGCATTGATAGGATAGGTGCTGTGCGTGAGATAATGCGCCGTCATCCCTTGCAGCATCACCGCGGCGGCCGCTTCGCTGCTGACCGGGTCAGGAACAGGAGCCAATTTCCAGGCTGGAACGGCCGTATACCCGGCATAAGTGCCACTCTGCATGGCAAAGACGACGCGGTCGCCGGGCGAGACGGCCGTTACCCCTTCACCTACTGCTTCCACCACGCCACCCCCTTCCATGCCTATGATAGCCGGCAAAGGGAGGGGATAAATACCGCTACGTTGGTAAGTATCGATGAAATTCACACCGGCCGCTTCTATCTTCACCAGCGCCTCGCCTGCGCCAGGTTGCGGCATGGGAACATTGTCGTAGCGCAGGGCATCAACACCGCCATACTCGTGCACACGAATTGCTTTCATCATGATCCTCCTAAATCTAAACTACTATGGTTCTCATTTTCTACAAAAGACGTTATAGTCGATAACCATCAAACGAGCAAGCTGCAAGGTGCCTGACACCTGACACCTGCTACCTGATACCTTGTGATCAAAATGAAAAGCGAATACGTAGACAAATTCAACCACGACGAAGACGCGCCTGGTTACGATCAGGATGTCTTAAATGAGGCGCATCCCATTCGTGCCGGTTATAGTGAACTGCTAAATTGGGTCGCCGCCAAGGTAGAAATGCACAAACCTGGCCGTGTATTGGAACTGGGATCAGGGACAGGCAATCTCACGCTCCGCTTGCCGCAGGTCGAAGCATTGACCTGTGTCGATATTTCAACCGAAATGCAGCGCATCGCGCAGGAGAAATCGCCCGCTTCTACGCACATCACTTACGTCAAAGCAGACATTCTTGAGGTCCTTGATCAGCTCGATAAAAAGTTTGACGCCGTGATCAGCACCTATACCATTCACCATCTGACCGCAGCGGAAAAACAGTTGTTTTTTGCAAAAATGGAGTCTTCCCTCGCGCCGCGCGGCATAGCCGTTTTTGGCGATCTCATGTTTGAAAACCAAGAAAATAAAACCGCGTATCTTGAGCAATGCCGCCGATCGGGCCAGGAGGAACTGGCCGAAGATATAGAAGATGAATTTTTCTGGGACGTTGAACTGGCGCTGGACAAACTACAGGTCCTCGGCCTACAAGCGAGCGCCAAACAATTCTCCGAATTATCCTGGGGCATCGTTGCTCATAAGCACGCTTAAGCCCGCAATTCGCAGCAACGCAGTTAACAAATCACAATTCATCAATTCATAACTAAACATTGTTAAGCATAAGCAACTTGCCGATCCCTCCGTCTGTCCAATTCATTGCTATAATGTTTACCCAACGAATCAGAATGCCTTACCGCCCATTCCCTTAGGCTCGTTCCCCCCGCGGGAGGCGCGTCCACATAAAGCAAATCCGCCATCAATCCCTCAATTTCCTCCTTGGTGATCACCACATCGTCCATAAACAAGCTCATGAGTCGACTGGCCAGGTACCCCATCCGGGGAGAAAGGGAGATGATCGGCCGTTCCTTGCCGATGATCTGCCCAATAGCAGCCACCAGCTCGCGGTAAGTGAACGTCTCCGGTCCAATGGCCTCGATAACCACATTTTCCCGCAATTGCCCTTGCTCCACCGCCAACCGTGCCAAATCATCCACGTAAATGGGCTGCAAACGGTAACGGCCGTCCCCAAAGACCCCGAACACGGGAAACTTTCGCAACATCCAGGCGATATTATTGATCA
Source organism: Chloroflexota bacterium (assembly GCA_009937635.1). Taxonomy (GTDB): domain Bacteria; phylum Chloroflexota; class Anaerolineae; order Promineifilales; family Promineifilaceae; genus JAACFF01. The sequence goes on along the minus strand of JAACFF010000118.1, from coordinate 5,162 downwards.
GGATATCCTCTTTCCCGAACAGAACCGTGGGGCGCAAAATAGCATAGGAAATGCCCGATGCGATAAGCGCCTTTTCCAATTCCGCTTTGCCGCGAAAATATTCCAGGTGCGACTTTTCAGAGGGATTGCTGATGCTTACGTGCACAATGCGCTCCACGCCCGCTGACCTGGCCGCCTCAAACAAGGCCAGCGTATTCTCAACGGCCGAAGCGTGCTGAAACATATCATGATTGAAGCGTACCCAGTACGTATTATAAAGAACCTTTACTCCCCGCAATGTTTCTGCTAATGCTTGAGGCCGGTCGAAATTAAAAGGATACGCCCTCACCTTTCCACCAAAAGGATTCGCTCGCTGCGGGGAATTCGTCAAAGTGATAACTTCCTCTCCCATGGCCAGCAACCGTTGCGCGATATATTTGCCGGAGTAACCATATGCGCCGGTAACGGCGTGAATCAACTTTTCTGTCATGATAATGCCTCATAAGCTTTCATTAACAATTTACCAAGCAGTTATTGAACAACTCACCAATTTTGCCCTTCTTCTAACCCCTTTGTAAATGCACGCTTTCATATTACAGAAGCTATGTAGTTGTGTTACTGTTACCGTCCCTCGTTCCCAGCAGCTTGCGCAGCGAGCTGAGCCGCAAATCATCCAATGCCAGGAAAGTTGCTACGACATTGTCCAGCGTACTAAAAAAGCGCTGCATGCTTTCCATGCGCTGCTGGTAAAACGCCGCCAGCTCCGCATCTGGTTCCGCAGGTTCAGCCTGCTTCACCATGTCCAGGCTCTCCCCGACCGTATTCAGCGCCAGATCAAACTCGCTCTGTTCCCTTTCCCGCAGTACTCCTTTGATGATCTTCCAGAAGTCCGCTTCCGCCTCATAATAATCCTTGCGATCCCCCAGCCGGATCTGTTTATGCACCATGCCCAGGCGCTCCAAAATGCGCACATTGGTGCTGACTGCGCCTTTGGTCACGTTGACCTGTTCCACAATCGCATCCAGCGAAAGCGGGGTAGGAGATAAATAAACTGCCCCATAAATCGCGCCCATCGCCCGTGGGAAACCCCAGAAATGGCTGATACGACTCATGCCCTGGATAAAACTCTGCCGTGCCTCTATTAATTCTTGATCCATACTCGCTCTCTTGATTCGTATCGTTTAGTACAAACTAAATGTAGTATACGAAGGGTGATCTATATTGTCAAGCAGGCAAATGAACTTTCACAAGCCCCTCTAATCTCTCTTCGGCAGCTCTCGCACCCCTCACACCTGTCTTAGGGGCAGGTTATTAACCTGTCCAGACTCGCCCTCGCTGAACCTTTTCCCAAGCAAAAAGGGCACAGCCTGCCGATTCTCTCGCCGGCAGCGGACAACTAATATGCGGCTGTTACTAATCCGCTTTTGGAATAGCTACAGCTTGTTCAGGGTCGAAGTGATCAGGCCACTGAGTGTTTACATTGTATTCAGGCAAATCCAATCTTGCCCCAGCCAGTTTGGCCTCGCGCAGGTCGGCATCCATCAGGTCGTCCCCGATTAGGCTGGCCTATTGCAGATTGGCATCAGCCAGGTTGCCGCCAACCATTTCAAGACTTTTTTGCTTATCTGCGACAGAGAAGTATCCCGCTCACCTTCAGATACATCTGTGATGCACGGAGGATTCACAGAGCTTCACAGAGAGATTTTTGGTGAAAACCTCTGCTCTCCGTGACACTATTTATAAAGGCAAATCTGCTCAAAACGAACTATGCCCTCCGCTTCGTTGATCTAGATATGGAATTGCAGTAGAGTGTAGTTGCGGCTGCTGTTTCGTTAATGACTGCATGAGAGGTGGCTGTACGTCTAAAAACAGGCACGCAATGAGGCATTTCCTGGAAACTCATCAGTCTATTGTGAAACCGCTCGAACAGAGTATATTTTACTTCTGGTTATGGTGTTACGTGGACCAGGCCTTATAGGATCTGCTATGATGAGACTCAAATGACGGAACGTCGCCAACAGAAGCGCATCCCGAAAGATTTCGCCGCCAAGCTTGAAGCGGCGCGCGCCAGACGCACTATGCGAGGGGAACGCCGGATCATCACCGCCCTCTTTTGCGACGTAGTCGGCTCGACGGCCATGGCCGAGCAGCTCGACCCCGAAGAGTGGGGCGAGATTATGGACGATGCCTTCGACTTCCTGATCGCCCCCATTTACCGCTATGAAGGTACCGTTGCCCGGCTGATGGGTGATGCCATCTTAGCCTTCTTCGGCGCACCCATCGCCCACGAGGATGATCCGGAGCGAGCTATCCTGGCCGGGCTGGAAATGGTTGCTGACATACAGCCTTTCCGCGACCTGATCCAACGAGATTACGCTCTGGATTTCAACGTGCGGGTGGGCATCAACACCGGTCCAGTGGTCGTAGGCGAGGTAGGGTCGGATCTGGCACTCGAATACACGGCAATGGGCGATGCGGTCAATCTGGCGGCGCGTATGGAACAAACGGCGGCACCGGGGACGGTACAGGTATCAAGCCATACATACAAGTTGGTGGCCCCCCTTTTCGACTTCGAGCTATTGGGCAAGATTGACCTCAAAGGGAAGAGCGAGCCCGTGACAGTATACCGCCCCCTGGGCCGCAAGCAGGTGCCGGGCCGTCTGCGAGGTATCGAAGGGATCAGCGCGCCGCTGATCGGGCGGGCGCAAGAGATTGAAAGACTGCGTAAGATGGTTGCAGAAGTGCGCCGGGGTCGTGGGCAAATTGCCTGCCTGATCGGCGAGGCCGGGTTAGGCAAAAGCCGCCTGATTCAGGAGCTGCAGGCTGATTGGCCAGATGAAGCGTCATGGACTGAGATGCACGGCGTCTCCTACAATACAACCAGTCCCTACGGGATGTTCCTGCAATTGCTGCGTCAAGCATGTTTCATTGACGAATATGACTCTCCTGAAGTCGTTCGCCAGAAACTGAGCGCAATGATGGAGGAAGGGCAGCCTGAGTGGACCGAAGAGGCCATCTATGCCATCGAGATGCTCATGGCAGTCGCTGAGGCCGAAGACATTACCTCGCGGTCAAATGGTAAAAGGATTGAAGGCGAGGCGCTCAAAAGAGAGCTCCATGAGGCCTTGCTCAAGATGTGGCAGTATGGCGCCTCTAATGGCCCCACGGTGATGGTCTTCGACGATCTTCATTGGGGCGATGAAGCCTCAGTAGAGCTACTTTTGCACTTGTGTCAGATGGTTGGGGATCTTCCGGTCATGTTTCTATGTGCCTTTCGCCCTTACCGCAATTCGCCGGCATGGCAGCTCAAACGGACGCTGGCGTCGAGGTATCCTGAACGATACACCGAAATTGTGCTCAATCCGCTATCCGACGAAGACAGCGACGTCCTGGTTGGCAGCCTACTGGCCATTGCCGATCTACCAAACCAACTGCGCCAGTTGATATTACAAAAGACGGAAGGTAATCCGTTTTTCATCGAGGAGGTGGTACGGACGCTCATTGACAGTGGGGCGGTTATCCGTGATCAAAGTGGATTGCATTGGCGAGTGGAAACGAAGGTCGACGAGATCGCACTTCCTGACAACGTGCAGGCGCTACTGATTGCGCGCATTGATCGACTGGAGAAAGAGATACGTCGCACACTGCAACTGGCGGCCGTCATCGGCCGTTCATTTTATCATCGCGTCCTCAAGACCATATCTGATGTGGCGACCACACTCGACGAGCAACTTGAAACACTCCAGCGTGTGGAATTGATTTACGAAGCGGCGCGCCTTCCCGAATTGGAGTACATGTTCCGCCACGAGCTGACGCGCGATGCCGCCTATAAGTCGATCTTGCGTCGCCACCGTCGCCAATTCCATCGACGTGTAGGCCAGGCGCTTGAGGCGCTGTTTCCAGATAGGTTGGAGGAAGAGTCCCCTCGGCTCGCCTATCACTTTTACGAGGCAGGCGACAGCGAACGGGCGCTAAAATACCACACAATGGCCGCCGATGCGGCCGCGGGCATCTATGCTAATGCCGAAGCCGTTGTACATTATACGCATGCCCTTGAGGTGGCCAGGCGAGTGCCCGTTTCCAACGAGCAGCTTATCTATCTATACACCAGTCGTGGTCGAACCTTAGAAGTATCAGGAAAGTACGACAGTGCATTGGCCAATTATGAGGAACTGGAAACGCTGGCGCGAGAACGTGCTGACAGCACCCTTGAATTGGCCGCACTGATACCGCGGGCCACCATCTACTCGACGGCAACGGTGAAACAAGATCTCGAACAGGGCCAGGCCCTGTCAGAACGTGCCCTGGCCCTATCGCAGGAGGTAAAAGACCTTCGTGCCGAAGCGAAGGTGCTCTGGAACATGATGTTGCTCGAGGTTTCCGCAGGTCGTGATAATCGGCGAAGCGTGGCCTACGGTGAGCGCTCGATCGCTATCGCTCGCCAACAGAACCTGCGCGAGGAACTGGCCTATGCGCTGCATGATATTGCTTTTCCCTACCATACAATTGGCCAATTTCAGCAGGCTTTGGCGGCGCGAGAGGAGGCCCAAGAATTGTGGCGGGAGCTGGGCAACCTGCCAATGCTAGCTGATAATCTCGTCTCGGCGGCCGCAGGCTATTTCGTTCTAGGCGACTTCGATAAGACGCTGTCGCTTTCGCAGGAAGCGCTGAAAATCAGCCAATCGATCGGTAGCTTGTGGGGCCAAGCCTACAGTTTCTTTACAATGGGCCCAGTCTACCTGGAGCGCGGCCAAATGGAAAGGGGCATCAAGGCCCTACAAGATGGGCTACCTCTAGCCGAGCAGGCTAACTTTACAGCCCCACAGGTAATGAACCCTGCCCGCCTGGCCTGGATTTATGGCTACCTGGGTGATATTGAGCGCGGCTTCGAAATGGCCCACTTCGCACTCGCCAAATCCGATCAATTCGGATTAATCCGCGGTTTTGTGCTAGTTGCGCTTGCCCGGCTTCATCTTTACGATGGAAATCTGGCCAAGGCTACTACGGCTCTCGAAGAGGCTCAATCCGCCCTCGATACAGATGATATTAACGAGATATTGTTCTCGTTATTTGTCCAAGCTGCGAGTGAAATTGCCTTGGCAAGCAGAGAGTATGACCGCGTGCTAGGGTTGACTGAAAACGTCATCACCTCGATGCGTAACTTTGGTATACGCCTGTTCCTA
>JAACFF010000117.1 GCA_009937635.1 Chloroflexota bacterium | reverse complement strand
GGCAGGGAGCGAGGATTTGAAATATGCTTCGCAGATCCAGTATGATTGCGATGAATTTGAGCTGACAGGGATCGGTCAAGCTGTTTTCGATATCGCGCGTCTGCCCAAATACCGGCCGCAAAGCGATGTTGTTCCATATTGTCGCAATCGGTTTGACCGGCTCATCTATACACCCAATCCTAAACCAGAATATAGTGAGGAACCGACTTCGCTCAACGGAGGATTTGATCGCCTTGCCGAGATTGCCGAAGCAGCGGAGTATGAAGTTCTTTTCTCTAACATGTGGTATGATGCCGATGCCGGTGGGGATAGTCCTGGAAGGGTTTTAGCCGATTCAGTGGCTGCGCTGTACGCTAAACTTCAGGCGAATCCTGAACAGTATCCTCGGGGGATGACTGTGCGCATATTACTGGGCAATCCACCGGAAGTGGCGCGAGGTGAATTTGCGGGCCAAATCTGGCATGTTCTTGGCGACTTGCGCAGCGCTGGTGTGCCGGAAATGCAGAAAGAAGAATTGGGGTGGAGTGTAGAAGTGGCTAATTTTGAAGGCACACTGCCCCATAGCCATATTAAGAGCATGATTGTGGATGGCAAAACGGCCGTTGCGGCGGGTTTTAACATGTCCTATGAACATTTCGAAGCGGACCACCCATCCGGATTGGGTAACGACCGGTTCGATCTTGGCATGCAAGTCACCGGTCCCGTAGCGCAAGATGCAAGGGTGATGTTTGATGATCTTTGGGAAGGCGCGAATCGGTTACACTGTAAAGACTTCTATCCGAGTGTAGTGCCGTGGCAAAGTACATGTCTACCTAAACCGGCTACCAGCAGCCACGCAACAGAGGTGCTGAAGTACTATCTAACTAGCGGAGATAGCACGGCTTTTTCAATGTATCGTACGGAAGCCCACAACGAAGCCGACGGGCAAGGCATCGCTGCCCTAGCATCAGCGCAAGAATCCATTGATGTCATTCATGTCAATTTCACTATGGAGATGGTATGTGACCTGAACCTCTTATATGATCAGGTATGTACAAAGGACCAATTACTTCCGTATATGGATGCAATACTGGATGCTGCTGAAAATAATGGCGTACAAGTGCGAATATTGATCAAAGGGGCGCCCATCGACGGGATTGAAAGCAGCGTTCACCTGGCTGTTCTACAACAGGAGGTGGTCACTCGCGGACTTACCGATCAAGTAGAAGCCCGGCTATTTGATGGACCTATGCATCCAAAGTCGGCATTGATTGATAATGAATTCCTTATCATCGGCAGTCAGAACTATCATTATAGTGCGTTTGGCGAACAATCTGGCTTGGCAGAGTATAGTTTGGGAGTGATTGATCCCCAGGCCGCAGGCGAATTTGAACGCCTGTTTGAGTATCAATGGGAACGTGCTGAGCCTATCAACAATTGATTTCGGATAACGTCTGTTAGAATACTTTATTCGATTTGAGAACGCCAATAGCGACGATCGTTTAGCTTTAATATGAGGTTTCATCATGAGATTATTAGAAGGTAAAAAGGCACTCATTTTTGGAGTAGCTAACAAACGCTCAATTGCATGGGCTATTGCTCAATCGTTACATGAACAGGGTGCCGAGATTGGTTTGAGCTATGGTATTCCACAGCTCGAGAAACGCGTGTTCCCATTGGCAAACCAACTAGGCGTGGATTTTGTAGAAAAATGTGACGTCACGTCCGACGACGAGATAGCGGCTTTGTTCGACAAGGTGGCAGAGCATTTTGGGCAGATAGACATTTTGGTTCACTCCGTGGCCTATGCTCCGTCTGAGGAGCTCGAGGGGCAATTCGTAGACACAACGCGAGAAGGTTTTCGAGTGGCCATGGATGTCAGTGTATATAGTCTGGTTGCTTTGACCAGAGCGGCTATCCCCTTAATGAGTGAAGGGGGTAGCATTGTTTGCATGACTTACTATGGGGCGGAAAAAGTGGTTCCTCACTACAATGTGATGGGTGTAGCAAAGGCAGCCTTGGAAGCAAGTATGCGCTATCTCGCAGCCGAATTGGGAAGGCAGAGTATTCGCGTGAATGCCATCTCCGCAGGTCCTATCAAGACGCTATCTGCAGCGGGTATTGCCGGGTTTCGTAAAATGTTGGGATATGTTGGCGAGCGTGCACCCCTGCGTCGAAACGTTGTCCAAAGTGAGGTAGGCCAGACTGCCTTATGGCTATGCTCTGATCTTAGCTCAGGCGTGACGGGTGAAGTGATATACGTTGATGCCGGTTACCATATTCTGGGCATGCCCGAACCACCCGAGAAGTGGACCTGAGCCCTTTGCCACAATGTCCTTACGCCAGGGGTTTTGATATTGCATTGCAGTGGTTGTATTAATCCCACAGAAAAGTTTGCATAGACGTTTGACATCAGGCGACGATTGGGTATACTCGCGATGTTGACAATCTAATAAAGTCTATTTGCGCTTATCTGGAGCAGTGGAGGGAACGGCCCTTTGAAACTGCAGCAACCCCCGTAGGTCGGGAAGGTGCTAATTCCGACAGCGATAGCTGGAAGATAAGGGGCAACAATGTATAAAACATGCCTCTTGCTAGCCAAGAGGCTTTTTTTATGATCGCCAGTTTCATTGGAGGTTTGAGAGTATGAGTACGAATTTCATACAGGCGAGTAAATTGCTCTTCACGTCAGAGTCGGTAACGGAAGGACATCCGGACAAGATATGTGACCAAATCAGCGATGCGATATTGGATGCCATCCTGGAACAAGATCGTCAAGCGCGAGTCGCTTGCGAGACCGCTATCAAAACCGGCTTTGTTCTGCTATTGGGTGAAATTACGACAACAGCATTTGTGGACTTTGATAAATTGGTGCGTGAAGTGGTTAATGACATTGGCTTTGACGATAGCAGCAAAGGTTTTGATGGTCATACGTGCGGTGTCCTGTCGGCTGTGGCTTCACAGAGTCCTGATATTGCGCAGGGTGTGAATCGGGCGTTGGAGTATCGTAAAAATGGCGATAGTGATGCGGAAATCGAATCCCTTGGCGCAGGTGACCAGGGCATGATGTTTGGTTATGCGTGTAACGAGACGGAGGTTTTGATGCCATTGCCCATTTACTTGGCCCATCGCCTGACTCAGCGTTTGAGCGAGGTGCGTCGGGACGGAACGCTACCCTGGCTCCGTCCGGATGGGAAGTCTCAAGTAACCATCGAGTACAATTTTGGACAGCCAAAGCGCGTGCACACGGTTCTGATTAGTACTCAACACGCTCCCGAGGTAGACAACGAGACGATTCGCGACGGTCTGGTCGAACATGTCATCAAACCAGTGCTACCCTCAGAGCTTGTTGACGACGAAATGAAAATCTTTGTCAACCCGACCGGGCGTTTTGTTGTGGGTGGACCCTTGGGCGATGCAGGAGTGACCGGACGCAAGATCATTGTTGATACATACGGTGGCATGGGCCGGCATGGGGGCGGTGCGTTCAGCGGCAAGGATCCGACAAAGGTGGATCGTAGTGGATCGTATGCCGCACGATGGGTCGCCAAGAATATCGTTGCGGCTGGCCTGGCTGATCGCTGCGAGGTACAAGTGGCTTATGCTATCGGTGTAGCGAAGCCAGTAAGTATCAGCGTTGAGACTTTTGGCACAAGTGAACTTTCCTCCGAACAGTTGGTACAGTTGGTCGAAGGCCAATTCGACTTGCGCCCTGGCGCGATCATCCATGACTTGAATTTGCGCCGGCCAATCTACCGAAAGACGGCAGCTTTTGGCCATTTTGGTCGCGATGATATTGTCGCTCCTTGGGAGGATACCGGCAAAGCAGATGCTTTACGAAAGGCAGCCGCTGCACTCAAGCTTTCTTCCGCTTAGAGGTGAATGCTTTTGGGGATTGCAAGTCAGTTTTCGCTTAGAATGGTTTTCTGTACTTGACAATAGAGTATAATAGCGGTCCTTGGAGGGGCGAATCTACTGAGATTCGCCCCTGTTTCGCGTCAATGCATTCTTGACGCTTGCATTAGGCTGCGCTAGAATTCGTGGTCTTTTCAATTCTGAACAACGCTAGGAAATTTTGTGTTCGAGTCTTTAGGTAATCGCCTACAAACTGTTTTCGATAACCTCCAACGTCGTGGAAAGCTGACAGAAGCTGACGTAGATGCAGCAATGCGAGAAGTGCGCCTCGCTCTCTTGGAAGCTGATGTGAACTACAAGGTCGTCAAGGGCTTTGTCGCGCGTGTTCGTGAGAGAGCCGTGGGCCATGAGGTCATGCGCAGCCTTACACCTGGCCAGCAGGTTGTAAAAATTGTACACGATGAACTGGTTACCACGCTGGGAGAACCAGGCAGATTGAATTTAGGTCTGCAGTCGCCTGCGGTGGTCATGTTAGTTGGATTACAGGGTGCCGGTAAAACGACCATGGCGGCCAAGTTGGCCTTGGTTTTGCGTAAGCAGGGTCGTCGACCACTGCTGGTTGCAGCTGACGTGTATCGACCGGCAGCTATCGACCAACTTGAAACATTGGGTCGCCAGCTCGACATCCCCGTTTTCAGCGAAGGACCTGACGCAGATCCAGTCAAGGTGGCTACCAACGCAGTCCAAAGCGCCGTCCGTTCCGGCGCGACCACTGTCATTATCGATACAGCGGGACGTCTTAACATCGACGAGATGATGATGGGTGAGATTAAGGCTATCAAGTCGAAGGTCGAGCCAATTGAGACGCTTTTGGTGGCTGACGCCATGACGGGGCAAGAGGCTGTTCGGGTAGCTACGGACTTTAACAACGCTGTGGATATCACCGGCCTGATTATGACTAAGGTCGACGGTGATGCACGTGGCGGCGCCGCGATTTCCATGCGCGAGGTTACTGGCGTACCTATCAAGTTCCTGGGTACGGGCGAAAAACTCAATGCCGTGGAGGTTTTTCATCCGGACCGGCTCGTAAATCGCATATTGGGGATGGGTGATGTGGTGTCACTCATTGAAAAGGCACAGGAAGAGATGGACCAGGAGGAGGCACAAAAAGCCGGTGAACGGCTGATGAGTGGCGACTTCAATCTGGAGGACTTTCTGAAACAGATGCAGCAAATTAGAAAGCTAGGACCCATCGGTAAACTTATGGATATGATCCCCGGAATGAACAAGATGTCTCGTGACGTGGATCTGAGTAACGCTGAAGAAGATCTGAAGCGCGTTGAAGCGATCATTCAGTCGATGACGGTGCAAGAACGGCGGAGCCCAAAAATTATTAAGGCCAGCCGTAAGAGACGAATCGCTTCAGGATCAGGGACAACAGTACAAGATGTTAATGTGTTGCTCAAGCAATTTAGAGAGATGCAGCGCATGATGAAAAAGCTAGGTAAAGGCGGTCGCCGTAGTCCGGGAGGCCTGGGCTCGCTTTTTGGACCTGGTTTAAGATAGATATCGAAAATTGGAGTAGAATAAAAAGATGCTACGAATACGTTTAAGTCGTACAGGTAAGAAAAAACAAGCAAGCTACCGCGTCGTGGTGGCAGATATCGAAGCGAAACGGGATGGTCGTGTCGTGGAGAGACTTGGTTACTATAATCCACTTACTGAGCCCATCGAGTACCGGATTCAGGAAGATCGGGCTTTATACTGGCTAAGTGTCGGTGCACAGCCGACTGATGCCGTTCGTCGCCTGCTGGAGGCTCAGGGAACGATGGGCCGCTTGCAGCGCTTGCGAGGTGGGGAGAATCTCGATTCGTTGGTTGCTGAATATTTAGGGGTTCCTTTGCAAACGGCCGTGATTGAAGAAGAGGTTGACGAAGTTGTCATTGATGAAATGTCAGCTGCTGTCGCTACGTCCGGTATGGCTGAAGAAGAGTAAGGGTATTTGGCGGAGTAGTCATGAAGGAACTCGTCGAATTTATTGTTAAGTCACTCGTTGATCAACCTGACGAAGTGCACGTCGTAGAGGTTCAAAGTGGATCCATGACGATTGTTGAATTGAGCGTAGCTCGTCCCGACATGGGTCGAGTAATCGGCAAGGGTGGGCGTATCATCAACTCAATTCGTAGGCTTTTGCAAGTCGCGGCCGCTAAACAGGGCAAGCGGGTTACTCTAGAATTGGTTGAAGATGACTAACGCCGTGCACGTATAGAGGATTTTTTTTGTTGTAATCAGTTGGTATGCTCACCGTGGATGTGGTAGACGAAATAGTAAACTGACAATCTAGGAAAAAACTTTTGACTAAGGCACCAAATCCAAACGGAAAAAGTATCCGGCGAGGCTCGGTGGATGACCACACTGAGCCTCGTTTTTTGGTAGTAGGTCAGATAGCGAAACCGCATGGTGTTCGCGGTGATGTGCGCGTAGTTCCTTATACAGAGTTGCCTGAGCGTTTCAGGTGGCTTGATGAAATCTACGTCGGAGAAAAAGAGCCTTATTCAGTCAAAATAGAAGATGTTCGTTTTCACAAAACTTGGGTGCTCTTGAAGCTTGCAGGGTATGACGATCGCGATGCGGCCGCAAAATTGCGTGGCAAACTATTGCAGATTCGAGAAGACCAAGCAATTCCCCTTGAGGAAAATGAGTATTTCTTGTACCAATTGGAAGGAATGACCGTTGCCACAGATGAAGGGACTCTATTAGGTGAGCTTGTCCGGGTGATCGAAACTGGAGCGAACAATGTATTTGTCGTGCAAGGCCAATTTGGAGAGATACTTCTACCAGACACGGCAGAAGTCGTGTGCGACATAGATTTCGACAAGAGTTGCATAACGGTACATTTGCTGCCTGGGTTACTGTCTACTTGACACATCTGGCCTGCATGATATTCTGAGACTGATGGCAGAAGAGAAATACTGGCTGGGTTTTAATCTGGTAAAAGGTGTTGGCCCTGCAAAAGTACAGGCTTTGCTAAATCAGTTCGGCGATTTGCGTTCAGCTTGGGGTGCTCAAAAAGATCAATTGCGCAGGATCGGCTTTGACCAACGTTCGATTGATAGCTTCTTTGAGAAGCGGAAAGAATTAGATTTGGACCAATGCCTGGCTAATGTTCAGGCGATTGGCGTTACTCTACTCACTTGGAAATCTGAAGAGTACCCGAATTATCTGCGTGAGATTGAGGGATCACCGCCCCTGATCTACGTGCATGGAAGCCTTGAGGAGATAGATCGATGGGCTGTGGCAGTGGTTGGAACACGAAGGTTGACAAGCTATGGGCGCCAGATTACTCAGGAGTTAGTAGCGGGGTTGGTTTTGAATGGGGTCACAATTGTCAGTGGGCTGGCGCGTGGGATTGATGCCGTCGCTCACAAGACTGCCTTGGAGCATGGCGGGCGCACGATAGCTGTGCTCGGTTCGGGACCGGACTGTATTTATCCGCCCGAAAATCGGGCATTAGCACGCCAGATAGTCAATGGCCGTGGAGCGATTGTCAGTGAATATGGCTTGGGCGTCCAACCGGAAGCTAAGAATTTCCCTCCGCGCAACCGAATTATCAGCGGTCTATCCTTAGGCGTGATCGTGGTGGAGGCAGGAGATCGTAGCGGTGCAAGTATTACAGCTAGATTCGCCTTGGAGCAGGGACGTGAGGTCTTTGCAGTGCCAGGAAATATCACCAGCCCCGCCAGTAAGGGAACGAATCGTCTAATTCAGCAGGGTGCCAAGTTGGTCACGGGAGTGGATGACGTGCTGGAGGAACTGAATTTAGCTATGGTGCTAGAGCATTCGGCCGTCCAGCTATCTTTACCTGAGACTCAAGATGAGGCTGCGCTGTACGAATACCTTTCGGCTCAGCCTGTACATATTGACGATCTCAGCCGCTCAACGGGACTCTCGAGCAGTCTGGTGAGCAGCACATTGACACTAATGGAATTAAAAGGCATGGTCCGTCAAGTCGGAGGTATGAATTACGTTTTGGCCCGCGAGCCGGAGCCAATTTATGATATTGACGGAACAGAAGATACGAAAGAGAAAACATGAGAATAGTAATTTTCGCTGGCGGTTCCGGACGCAGGCTTTGGCCGGTAAGCCGTGTCAGATCGCCAAAACAATTTGAGCCGATTATTGACAAGAAATCCACTTTGCAGCTGGCCGTAGACCGAGTGTTAGATACGTACAGCGCCAACAATATATTTATTTCAACGAACGAACGTTATCAAGAAATTGTTCGAGCGCAGTTGCCGCAGTTGCCTGAAGAGCATATCATCGGCGAACCAACCCGTCGCGATTTGGCTGCTGCAGTTGGTCTATCAATGGCACACATAGCCCATGCTGGTCCTAGGGCCGCTGATGAGCCGGTAGCAATTCTTTGGGGTGATAGTTACTTGCAGCACGTGCCGAATTTTCAGAAATTGCTGGCAACGGCCGAGGAGCTGCTGTGCCGTGGAACCGCCCGCATTTTCTTTATTGGCGAAACGCCTCGCTTTGCCAACGAGAATTTGGGCTGGCTCGGTTTGGGCAATTTGATAGACCAGAACGATGATGTTCCCTGCTATAGGTTTGATTCTTTGACTTATCGCCCTGAATTGGAAGAATGCAAGCGCATGTTTGCAGAAGGGACTTCAGTATGGAATACTGGATATTTCGTGACTACGGCGGGTTTTGTACAAAACCTCTATCGCATTAACCAGCCAGAGATGTGGACACAGCTGGCGACAATTGAGCGGACCATAGGCACCACCGATTATGAAGATACACTTCATGATGTATATCCTAGAATACGGGCTTTATCGTTTGACGATGCTGTGTTAGCTCATGTTTCGACCGATGAGGCAGCTATCTTGCACGGTAAATTAGGGTGGAGCGATCCAGGAACGCTCTACGCGCTCAAAGAGGCTATCGAACCGCAAAAAGATCGAAATTTGACAAAAGGATTGGTAATTGATGAGCAATCTACGGACAGCCTAATTTACAACTATACAGTGGATAAATTAGTAGTTGCCATAGGGCTTGAAGGTATGATTGTCGTCAATACAGAAGATGCTCTCCTGGTCGTCCATAAGGATCAGATACCATTAGTCAAGAAAGTGGTCAGTGACTTTGAGGGCACGAAATTAGATCCCTACAGCTGATTATTGATGTTTGGCCAAGCACCAACGCTCGGCGGATTATATAGCGAATAAGGCGGCTTATGAGTGATGAATTGAAACCGGAAGGTTACTGTTTCAAGTGCAAAGAAAAAAGAACTATGTTGAATCCGGCGGCGGAATGGTCGGCGGGAGGTAGTCCGGGGACAAGAGGAACTTGTCCAGTTTGTGGCGGAACCATCTACAAGATGGGACGGACGCCAGCACACGAACATCTTGCAAAGCCTAATCCTTCGCAGCGGAAACGGAAACCGAGCAAAAAGAGTACAAGAAAGAAATCAGCTAGTAGAGTACGCCGTTCCGGAAAGCTGGTGGTGGTCGAGTCACCGGCCAAAGCACGAACAATCGGCCGTTACCTGGGAAAAGGTTATAAAGTCACGTCAAGTGTGGGGCACGTTCGTGACTTGCTCAAGTCTCGGCTTAGTGTAGACGTGGAGCATGATTTCTCTCCCGAGTATCGTGTGCCAAACGACAAACGAAAAGTGGTCAAGGAACTCAAAAAGGCAGCAGCAGGCTCCACGGAAATATATCTGGCAACCGATCCGGACCGCGAAGGGGAAGCTATTGCCTGGCACGTGCGCGAAGCGGCAGAAATGGATCCAAGTCGCACAAAACGAGTTGTTTTTCACGAGATCACAAAGCCGGCGATTCAAGCCGCATTTGACGAGCCGCGCGAGATTGATATGCAGCGTGTTGACGCGCAGCAAGCACGTCGCATCCTCGACCGACTGGTAGGCTACAAGTTGAGCCCACTGTTGTGGCGAAAGGTGCATGGTCGTCTTTCGGCGGGACGGGTCCAGTCCGTGGCCGTGCGTCTGGTAGTAGAACGAGAGAGAGAGATTGAGCAGTTTGTGCCGCGAGAATATTGGACAATCGGGGCCGAGCTTAGCCAGCTTAAGTATTGGGACAAAAGTCCAAGGCCATACTTTACAGCGAAGCTAATTAAGTTTAATGGTGAAGATCTGGAGCTTGGGACCGAAGAAGCTGTAAAGCCGCATTTGGATGCATTAGAAAAAGCCGCCTGGATCATTGGCGAAGTAAAACTTGGCAAGCGCACCCGCCGTCCGGCAGCCCCATTTACTACGAGTACGCTACAACAAGAAGCATCACGCCGCTTAAATTTCGGCACCAGTAAAACGATGCGTGTTGCCCAGCAATTATATGAAGGCGTTGAAATAGATTCTGGCGGAACAGTTGGTCTCATCACATACATGCGTACCGACAGCGTTACTGTGGCAAAGGATGCGCAAACCGAGGCGCGTACTTTTGTAGAAGAGCATTACGGATCTAAATATTTGCCTAAGAAGCCTCCGTTTTATAAGACGAAAAGCAAAACGGCTCAAGAGGCTCACGAAGCGATCCGACCTACTTCGGTCTACCGATCCCCAAAGAAAATGCGTCAATTCTTGAAGCGAGACCAGTACCGTTTATACAGGTTAATATGGGAGCGCTTTGTGGCTAGCCAGATGGCGCCGGCCATATACGATACGGTTACTGCAAAAATCTGGGCGGGAGCTGAAGAGCAGGTGGCCATAAAACGTCCCTATCTTTTCCGGGCCGCTGGTTCCACATTGCGGTTCAAGGGATTCCTGATTTTATATGAGGAAAGTCGACCCGTGGACATTCCTGAGAATGTTGACCTAGAGCACCCGGTGCCAAGCGATCTACAGCGAGGTGAAGCAGTGGATATGCTGCGCCTGTTACCCGATCAACATTTCACCCAGCCACCACCTCGATATAGCGAAGCCACGCTGGTGAAGGCATTGGAGGAAAATGGAATAGGCCGACCTAGCACCTACGCTTCCATTATTACTACAATCCAGAACCGTGCATATGTGGATCGTGAAAAGCGACGCCTGATACCTACGGAAACTGGACGGATCGTGAATGATCTCCTGGTCGAGTATTTCCCCGACATCCTGTCCGCTGACTTCACAGCTCGGATGGAGAGTGAACTAGACAGCATTGCAGGAGGTGATCCGTGGGTACCTGTCATTAGAAGTTTCTATGATCGCTTTGAAACTGATCTCGCTAAAGCAGATGCGGCAATTCCCAAAATGAACCTTAAGAAAGAGCCCGAATTGGTGGGACGTGAGTGCCCAACATGTGGCAATCCGCTAGTATATCGCGAAGGTCGATATGGTCGCTTCATTGGCTGCAGCACTTTCCCGAAGTGTCGATTTACGGAGCAGATATTAGTCAAGATTGGCGTTGTATGTCCGCATGGTGGGGGAGAAATTATCGAACGCCGTACACGTCGGGGTCGTGTCTGGTATGGATGCACTCGATATCCTGACTGCGAGTGGACGAGCTGGAAGAAACCAGTAGCCGATCAAGCCGGTAACTGTGACGGGTTGATTGTGCAGGCAAACAAAAACAATACAGATTGTGTTACCTGCGGGTTAAAGGAAAAAAGCGGGGAGCCTGTGGAAGTTGTTCCCTAGAATTTACCGATTGGGCATATTTCCCTGTAAAGTTTGCTAAGGCTTGCTGGTGCGGTTGACATTCCAATTGGCGGTTATGCGCCCAAGAAAATTCATCACTTTCCCTGAGCTGCTTGGTACGTTGAATACACGGCAATATGATGAGCGATAGGTCAGAGGCAACAGCAGCACAACAATCTAGCCTTGATGCTGTTCCTCAAGTCTCTGTAATTGTTCCCACGCGAAACGAAGCTCACAATATACGCCCCTTGTTGGCAAAACTGGTCGAGGCTTTGCATGGCTTGGACGCAGAAGTGTTGTTTGTGGATGACAGTACAGATTATACTTCTCAAGTTGTGGCAGCCGTTACTGACCAATTTGCGATCCCGGTCCGGCTTCTTGCACGTTCGCCAGAACAACGCAATGGTCTCAGTGGTGCTGTTGTAGATGGATTCCGCGCCGTGCGTGGTGAATGGGTTTGTGTGATGGATGCGGATTTGCAGCACCCACCGGAAACCATCCCGCGTATGTGGGAGCAAGCGCAGAAGACGGGCGCGGATATGGTTGTTGGAAGTCGTCGAGGGGATTTGATTGGCCCATTGGGTTTGACTCGAATGCGCTCATTTACATCGAAGTCCTTGACGATTCTAGCACGCATGCTGTTCCCACGCTTGTTACGAAATGTTTCAGACCCCTTGACTGGGCTTTTCTTGGTACGCCATTCTGCTGTGGATGTGGATGTGCTACGGCCTGATGGATTTAAGATTCTTTTGGAAATCTTGGTACGTTGCCCGGCACTGCATGTAACTGAGATTCATTTCGATTTCGCGCCGCGCCACGAAGGCGAGAGCAAGGCGGACGTTCGCGAAGGGATTCGTTTCTTTCGTCACCTGGTACGATTGCGAATTACGGTAAACCCACATCTGATCCGATTCCTCCTTGTTATCATCCTGGGCATTATAGGCAATACTTTGTTTTTGTTAGGCTTGGTAGAGTGGTTAGGTTTGGATTACCGGATATCAGCTTTACTGGCTGCCGAGGGGTTCGTTCTTTGGGCATTCTATTGGTTTGAAAACTGGGTATTTCGCGAACGGAAAGCGAGTAACACCTCCAGGCGCTTTTGGGTTAATATCATCTTTGCCCAGTTGTTCCTTATTCTGATTTATCTGCCTTTGATGGTTATGCTGACATCCTCCGGAATTATGCACTACTTGCCGGCCAATCTGGTGGCAATTGCGGTAGTTGGACTCGTTCGTTATGCTCTTTCCGAACAATGGATCTGGACTAAAGGGAGTATCGTCTGGCAGCCAGAAACCTTTTTTTATAATGTTCACGACATCTTGATAGTTGAATCTCAGGTACCGCTTGCTGAATTACAGTATTTTAAAGTCGACGCTACAGGAGAAGTGATCGATATCCAAATTCGCGTTGACCGGCAAGGAACGCCTTCCCAACTCCCTGGAGGGATCAGCTATGACGAGCGGCTAGGTCGTTTTGGCTTTGGTCTGACTGTTCTGCCCGGAGCGTTCTTGCAGGTGATTGTTTCACCTTTGCTAGAACGTTCGCCTAGTTTCCTATTCACGAATGTTGTTGAACCGATCTTGCGATGGACCTTTGTTCGCAAGGGATTTGCGCTTGTAAAGGCAGCAGGCTTGGCGTCTGGTGAGTCAGCCATTTTGATCCATGGCGGGCATGACATGGGACAGGCTATGAGTATCCTTTGTACACGGTTTGGCTACGGCTTCATGGCCGACGATCTGAGCATTATTGGCAAAGGCGGAAAAGTATATGGTTTTCCGAAGCCGGTAACGATCAATCAAAACATGGTCAGTGGTGAATCATATCCATCAGGCTCCCGTGAAAGAATCTCTTTATTCGGCCAACGTCTGCTTTACACGCGCTTCGCACGGCGGATTGGATTGTGGTTAAGCGATCTCGATCTACCCGCGGCGAGTTTGAATACATACTTACAGTGGCTCGTGCCGCAGCCTAAGTATATGATCGGCGATGTTGTGGATGGGATTAGATATTCAGATTCGGCTGATGGAGTTTTGGTAGTTGGTATTGGCGAAAAGCAAAATCAAAAGAACGATGCCGTTTCGCTGAGCGCGTATGTCCATGCCTTGCAGCAGAAAGAGGAGACGGCGAGTTTCCAGCCGGGCCCATTGTTGGCAGAGCGTCTTCGTATTTGGCAAGATTCAGACTTGATGCGTGAGGAGCGCGCCATAATCCGACAAGCCCTGCATACCGCCGAATTGCGTTGGTTTGAGTCAAAAGATGACGAGTGGTGGTTGGAATTGGCCGAAAGTATTGCGATAAGCGAACTTGACAAAGCGGCCATTGAGAAACCCCATCACAACTTATCATTTGTTGATGCTCAGGGAGAGCCAGGTAGCTCATGAGCGAAAATGTAAATGAATCTCATGGATTATCGTAAACCTGTCCAATTCGGCGAAAACTGGTCACCAAGCCGCTACAAAGTGCTTCCTTATTTTCGTGTAGAAAAAGCACTATTGGTACAGCCCGATGTTGAGCAGATCCTCGATCTAGGTTGTGCCAACGGGTGGAATATGAGCCGCTTTGGGCAGTACGGCCGCTCCTCTATTGGCCTTGATATGGTGCCTGAGCGCGTTCGGTTGGCTCTAGAGCACGGGCCTGCCATGGTAGCAAGTGGTTTAGAAGTGCCGGTTGCCGCTGAGACATTTGATGTAGTTTATGTGCAGCACGTCTTGCATCACATAGGTGGGGTCGAGGATGCATTACGCGAAATAAGGCGTGTGCTCAAGCCCGATGGCATCTTGTTTCTTGTCGAAACAGTGGAGGATAATCCCATCATTCGTTGGGGGCGCAGGCTCTACCCAAGCTGGATGGGCGATGAGATTAACGCAGATTTTGATTTCTCTTCGTTGAGGAAACAAGTTGCTGATGCCGGTTTTCAAATAAGTACGGCCGAACAATACAGTGTGCTATTCTGGATCTGGGAGATTTTGCCCGACCAGTTTCCTATGATGGAAAGATTCACTCCCAAGTTCGTCACTATTGAACAGCTTATGGCACGCCTGTTTGGAAAATACGGCGCACATTGTTTCCTGGTAGCCAAGAAGCGATAAGAAGCAGATCAATTCCGAACTCCCGATTAAGACCAGCTATGATTATTCGCTGTTTTTTACAGCGGACTGTCACAGCGCGCCGGTATCAAGTAAAATCTGTCACAATGATGAGCGCAAACGATTTATTTGAGTCGCGGCGAGAGTGGCTGTTGATTGCTTTGTTGTTGATCATCATGCTGCTGAAAGGTCTTTTGTGGAGCCTGGCGTTGCCGTTGTGGCAGGGGCCGGATGAAGAGGACCATTACAACGTCTACCTTCCTTGTTGATGAAGTAGCGTTGTCCCGACAATTGGCTGATGTAGGCCGCTTACCTTATGCACCGGAGCAGCGGCAAGCGTTTTCCCAAACTTCGCTCGGCCCTGGTGAGATATCTTTGTCCAATCTTCCTCCTGATACGCGATTCGGCTTTGAACAGGAGGCCGTGGGCAAGCTGAACAAGGCCACACCTCTATATTACATGATAGCGGCTGTTCCTTATCGGCTTTTCATTGAAGGAGACCTGCTTGTACGGGCTCAAGTCCAACGCATATTTTCGCTTCTTATGAGTATCGGAATCGTTGTGGTTGCCTACCTAATCGCGCGTCTACTATTCCCTCGCAACGCAGCGATGCGCCTGACAATTCCCACGTTGGTAGCATTTCATCCATTGATGACGCAAATAACGGCGGTAATCTCGGTCGATGGCTTTTATGTCCTTTTTTATTCACTGTTGATCCTACTCTGCATCCTGGCCTTTCGCGACGGGTTTAACTGGCGTATGGGGTTGTCTATCGGTATTGTTTTCGGCATCGGTTTTTTGACAAAACCAACGATCAACGGTTTTGCACCTCTGATAGCCTTACTCGTTGTTTTAGAATGGTGGCGTGGAAAAGCCAGGCGAAGGGAGGTTATCTGGGGTGCTCTGGTCATGGGTGTTACCATTCTTGCAATAAGCGGATGGTGGGTGATACGCAGCTTGCGCATTAATAACGATCCTTTTTATTTCAATCCAGTCCTTGAAGGCCATCGGATTATTCAGAATCCATTTTATGATTATAGCCCTCTGGCGCATATGGTTGACTATTATCGTTCGGTGTATGGGGGTATCTTTGTTACCTGGTGGGCTCATTTTGGTTGGCTTGATACTGCTTTGCCCCCGTTGACTTATGATTTGCTGCGGGTGCTGACTATGTTTGCCATCCTAGGTTTGCTTTGGTGGCTGATACGAAACTGGAACTCACGACCGTCGTTGACATCCTGGCGCGGTGGCTCAAGTAATGCGCCCCTATTCGTGTGGGCATTTCTTGCATTGTCTATCATTGTACCAGTTGTTTTGCTACAGATATACGATCTTACGTTTTGGTGGCAATACGGTAACGGCCGTGGCTTGCAGGGCCGATATTGGCTGGGAACAATTGTGCCCATGTTGACGTTTTTCGCTATGGGCTTGCTGGTGTGGGTGCCCCGGCGCTGGAAAGGAGCCGCACACAATAGTCTGCGTGCGGGCATGGTCCTACTGAACTTCTTCAGTCTTGTGGCTTTCGTGTTGCCCCGATATTACTTATAGAGGATTTTGGCTATCCATAGGTCACGATTTCGCAGTCGCAAGTTTCTGAATCAGTTACCATGGCTGATTGGATTGGCGCTGATTTTGATCTTATTCTTGTTCATGCGCCTGGGCTGGTGGCGTAGTAACGGTGTAGGATCGCAGGTGCAAGTGCCCATGTTTTATGATGCGCACTATCTTTTTCCGCGACCATGGACCCAAGAGCAGGCCGCGCCAGGGATTCCTAATCCATCCAACGTAGCCTTTTATGGTCCCAACCTAGTTAGTCAGTCATTCGTTGGTAGTGCTGATATGTTGTCGATGGTGGAGCTGTGGCTTGCGGGACCTGAAAATGTAGAGGTCTCCGTTTCGTTGTCAGATGATAGTGGGCGGGTTGTGAGCGGGAAGGTATCGCTAAGCGATGGGTTGGATGTAGGCCCGTACTACTTGTCCTTCCAGCCATTCATCGAAGCAAAGGAGAAACAGTTTTCATTGACTCTTGCGGCAGCAACCGCCACCGTAGATCAGCCGGTGGTCACTCGTACTGTGGGCGGTGACCGTTTGGATGGGTCGCTGCGTATGAACGAATATAATCGACCCGGTAATCTGGCCTTAATGACTTACGCAAGCGGATGGCCCGGAAAATGGTGGTTTGATGCGGTAGGTGAGCAGTTGCTACCTTCACCCATTCGTTTGCGGTTGCAACAGTACAAACCAGTGCCGTTTAAGGGGATTGTATTTCCTCTCCTTTTGGTAATTACGGCTGTTATTTCTGTGTTGTTTTTGGTATTGGCACGACCAGCGACGCGACCATCCATGCAATTAATAGTTAGGACATTGGGCTGGACAATTGTTCTGATTTTGACGCTGTTTCTGATTTGGCAGGTGATCAGTGGAAGGGTGAAGCTGACAGCCATGACAAGGAGTAATTTTCTTGAGTTGAGCGAAGGATTTGTTGCGAAGGCTCCATCGCCAGGAGTGCCCTCACGTCTGGTGATCGATTTGGCAAGCGATTTGTGGACAGCGGAAAGGAGTCCAGACGCCCGTTCTGTCAGCAATGAAATGGTAGACGGGTTGCCAGCAATACAGGTTCCGGCGAATTCACGACTTGAGTACGGTTTTTTTGTTCCGCCGAAGGCGACTTTGAGGAGCGGAATAGCCGCGAGGGGTCAAGGAAATTTGCAGGCAGCTATCCGGATCGGAGATGATGTTGTTGATATCAGTGAACATCAGGCAACCGCTCATCCTGCCAAAAAGGACATCAGCTGGATTGAGGTTGATTTGTCGCCCTGGTCAGGTCAAGCTGTATTTCTGAGCTTGATCACCGAGAGTGAGAATCATGGGCAGGATGGATTTTGGATCATGCCCCAGATTGAAACAGAATCTCCCTGGCTATTAACAGATCCTTTACCGCAGGCGGTGGAAACCGAATCGGTTCGCTTTCGCTTTGGAAACTCGATTGAACTAATGGGCTATGCAGTAGAACCTTCGAAACTAAAAGCAGGGGAGCCAGCTACAGTCAAGCTATATTGGCGTCCACTGCGCGCGTCTAATGATTACGCAACTGTATTCGTTCACTTGCTTGATAAACAAGGACAAATTGTAGCTCAACATGACGCGCAGCCTGTGAATAACGCTTATCCAGTTCCCATCTGGCAGCCAGGAACTGTTATCGTGGACGAACATGAGCTACTACTTCCAAGGGATATATCAGGTGGTGGGCTAAGTTTGGTGGCCGGACTTTATGATCCTGGTACGCTGGAGCGCTGGCCCGTAGTTGGTCCTGACAATATACCTATTGTCGAGGGAAGTGCACGATTGAGTATGGAGCTTGAGGTAGATCGTTGAGAATCCGGGCACGTGAGATAACAGACAGTGGAGCCTTTCAGGGAGCGCTCATGGCAGGGGCGATGGTTGTCGCGGGTGGTTTCGACGCGCTTGTGAATGTACTGTCAGGGCGCTGGCTGGGCAAGGAGCAGTTCGCGGTATTTGTGGCTGTCACTGCGCTCATTCAGATATTAGTACACCTGACCAATGTTATTCGAACTGTGGTGGCATACTATACGGCCGAGTTTTCAGCGCTGCCTGAATCTTTGTCAAGTATTCGTACGTTCTTTCGGCGTAGTTGGCGTTGGGCATGGCGTTGGGGATTGATAGCGATGGTTGTTGCAGTTTTACTCAGTCCTTTCATCGCGCGTTTCATGCATATAGACTCCCCCTGGCCGCTGTATGCGGCCAGTCTAGCGATACTCATGCTATTCGTACGCCCGGTAACTGACGGTACGTTACAAGGCGCACAGCACTTCATCGGGCTTAGCAGTGTTCAAGTGCTGCAATCTTCATTAAGGTTGGTTTTTGCAGCAATATTGATTCTGGCTGGATTGCAGGCATTTGGGGCTATTCTGGCCCTGCCCCTGGCCACTTCATCCGCCCTACTGGTGGCTGTATGGTTTTTGCGGCCGTACTTCCATGCTCCGGAAACGAAGGTGCCCATGCCCTCGGTTAGCACGAGATATTGGGTCTATACTTTGGTCGGCTTGCTTTCTTACGCCTTGCTTGTCAATGTTGATGCGATCGCTGTAAAGCGATTTTTCAGCGATACGGTAGCTGGGGATTATGGCACTGTGGTCACGCTGGGCAAGATTAACCTTTTTGCGACTCTGGGAATAGGGATGGTTCTCTTTCCTAAAGCGACACAGCGGCACACGGTCGGCAAGGATCCAAGACCGGTGCTTGCGTTGGCGTTGGCGGCCACATTTTTTATCGGCATTATTCTGACCACGGCGTATTTCCTTGCCTCTGGCTTGATCGTGCAGACGATATTTTCTGATGCCTACACGGATCCAGGCGTTGTTTTAGGCCTGGTTGGCATTGCTACCACTTTGTACGCTGGAATCAGTATCTGGCTTAATTACGCGTTGTCCCTAAGTCGACACGCTTTCGTAATCGCGTTGGCCTTCTTGGTTTTGATGGTTATTGTTGCCATGACTTTAAGCCATGATAATCTTGTGTCTATCGTCGTCATTATGATAATGGCAGGAATCGTTGGAAACCTTGCTGGTGGCGCTACGACGCTTTCTGTTGGGCCATCTGAGACATAGCTCTTCTTGCCATCATGCTACCACAAAGTACGTACGCCATGCCCTATGGTATTTGTTCGGTGGTTAAAGCACCAAGATGTGTTGTGGCAGTTGCCAGGCCGAGGATAATCCAGAACGCAGTGACAGCATGGTGAAATTCTAGATTAAATAGGTAATGGTCAAAGACGCCGGCGACCAGGGCTCCAACCAAGGCTGCGTGCAGCCCTAGCCAGATCGCATCTTGTCGTGGATGGGCCTCAAACCATCGCCGATTTAAAAACGCGTAACTGAACACCGTGATCATCACGGCAGAGAAAGCTACTAATCCCAATAATCCCATCACCTGGGCAATGGTAAGGTACACATTGGCTACCCCCAGGTAGATATCAATATCTGGCGTACCAGCGAATCCAACGCCCACGATCGGGTAACGTTGAATGAGAGTTAAGGCGTCTTTATACTCTCCAAAGCGCATCTGCGTGGCCAGGTCTTGCCCTTGGAATCCCTCGATAAAACGACCTACATAGCCTTGTGCCATCGGTAACAATAACAGCAGCATGGCGGCGCCAAGCATATAGGGCAGTAGGCGACGATAACGCACGGCGGCCACAAATGCCAGACCAGCGGCCAAGCCAAACATGGCGCTACGTGAAAAGGTTAGGACTAAAGCTACCATGATAAGGCTAATGATGAACAGGTTGATCCCGCGAGGGAAGAGGGGTCGTTTCGCAACAAGTTGTGGACCGGCCAGGGCTCCAATCATAAGTAGCAGGCCACCCAATACGTTTGGGTCTACTGAAGTGCCAATAGCTCTTTCAGATAGAGCTGGATTCTCCTCAATGTAACGAATAACCCATCCACCAGGATAACCTAAGCGAGGTAAGATGTTGAGTACTGAATTGGCCGTGTCATCAGGAAGCAACCACAGTCCAATTGCGATTGCCGATGCAGCTGCACCTGCTAGTAGCAACACTTTTACCAGTCTCTCTAGGCGTAGCCAGGTTTTGCAGTAGTCAATTATGATCAACACAAAACCAAGGCTTACCAGGAGCTCTGCAAATTTGCGCAATAAGGTGGGCGTAAGGGGGCCATTGTTGAGGCCGAAAATAAAAGCGAAAAGGGCGAAGATAATGAAAATTAGCAGGGGAAGCGTCACAGGTGCCAAGGTGATGGTGCGCTGCCGGCCTGTCACCAGATTTACAATCCAGACGGCTAACACCGCTCCCAATGCCATGTCTAGAAATGTAGGAGTGAGGCCGATATCAAATGGCAACGTGGCGAAGGGCAGCAAGGTGACAACGGCGATAACAGCCCAGAAACCTATCTCAATATCGCGCAGGACGATTAGTGCGGCCAGGGCAGCTAATAGAAACGCGACCGCCATGATTGGTCCGCCAAATGCCAATATGCTGCCGCCGACAACGGCCGTCAGACCAATTAGCAGGCCTAGACCCAACGGGGATTGGGTTGGGTTCAAATTAGGGCGGAGCGTACTCATGGTTAAATCATCCCTAACTATTGGTCTACCCGTACAAGTGTTAGTTCAAGATAATCGTCAGTAAGACGGCCGTCACTAGTCTGGATCTGTAGGCGATCAAAGTCGCCTTGCTGCGTCTGAGTATAAATTCCTACGACAATTGGGTAAAGATTGGGTTCACTATTCTCGTCCAGAGTTAAGGTGAGTGACATTGTCTGAACCTCGTCAGGTTGCCAAGTAGAGGTACCTTCTGGTGGAGCAAAATCGTGACTTGCCCAGCGGGTGGTATCTTCGTCAACAATTTGGGCAAAGAATGTATATTCATTTGTCAATGGGCGGCGCGCTCGCCAGTACAATGTCAAGTCAATCTTCTCACCAGGTACGGCTCGCCTTTGCTCGATGTCATAACCTATCAGTTCCAGCTCTTCCTCGAAATTAACGGTGACTGGATTTGGGTACTTACCGGAAACCGGTTCGAGCTGCAGCATAGCCAAAACGACATTATCTCTTTCTTCGTCGATCGGCAGCCGCTTCCCTGAGTAAAAGTCATACAAACCGGCGGCAACCTCAAGTTGAGTTGGGGCTACAGCGGTTTCCGGAACTTGTAGACGGTAGGAATTGACGAGACGTTGCCCCGGTTCTAGCCAGGAGGTTAACAGGAGCCCCTGTCCAAGATACATATCGCGCTGCGCGATGGGCCGGCCTAAAACTGGATCGATGAGATGGACGAAGACACTCCAATTCTCCTCCATTGGTTCCAACAATTCCCATTCAAGATGTACCCAAAACGTATCACCGGGTTCAACTTGTGATCCGCCTGTATCGATCGAATTTACCGCGACCCCAACGAGGCGTATTTGGTTATCAAATGAAATATCACTGCTGTTTAGGACGTATGGATGGGGCGGAGTGTAGGAAAGCGGCTGGTAAGCTGGCCGGATCCACAGAAGAGGAGCAACGGCGGAGATAGTTAGCATAAACATTCCTACCCCAAAAGCAATCCATTTTGCCGCACGATGAGGAAGCCATCCGACTAGCCCAACCATGAAGAGCACACTGAGAGCAGAGATCGCGGTGAAGACGAGCCGCCCTTGTGAAGACCACGTCGTGGTCGCCCATCGAACGAGACCTAAAATAACGGCTAAAGCTAGCAGCAGGCACGCAATCAATGCAAAACGTGAGGCAATTAGGAGCATTGGGTTGTTGATTAGGGAACTGAAACTCCGCCACTTTCCTTTGGTTTCAGAGACCCATTGTTTTAGCAGTCGGACAAAGTAGATAACAAAGCCGACAACAGAAAGCATGAGCAGACTATTTAAGACGGCGTAGATCCAGCTTGACATGGGCACATTGACACCGCCAAAAAGCCCCCAGTAGGCCATAAGAAACCCGCGTCGTTCACCCCATAACTGAATCAATGATGCCGGGTGCCCACGCTGTCCGAGTACCGCAATAAAAGCATTCCAACCCAACCATTCGCCATAAAGTTGAAGATTGCGATAGTACCACCATCCGGCAACTAGTATTACGGGCAACAAGACAAGGATAAAAGTAAGTAATGCCCGGGCAACCAGTTTGGCTAGCCATCGTATTGATTCCGGGAAATCCAGTTCTTTGTTTTGACTTCTTGGTCGATCCAGCTGCCAAGCGCGTACAAATGCCGTACCCAAAGCAAGCGGCAAAAGTCCAATCGTACCTTCTTTGGTCAGCAAAGCCATGCCGATAACGAGACCCAGCAGCAGCCAGCGCACTGCCTCTTGCCGGGAATTGAAGACATGTGGTACTGATGCACGATCCTCTGGAACGGAAGCCTTATTTCCGATTGCCATACGAATCATTAGATAGAGAGCCAATGAAGCCAGCATGATGGCCAAATTATCATTGTTGACCGCACCGCTGATGAACAAGAACATGGGTAGGAATGCGTTGACGGATGCAGCTCCAAGCGCGATTTCCAGCCTTTTGGGCTCCACAGCGCTGGCGATACGATAAGTAAGAAATACCGTTGCTGCACCCAACAAAACGGAAAAAATGCGCACAATACGGACCGCCAGTAGTGTGCCCTGCCAGGGATTGGCTTGTGGATCGTGAACCACCAGGTTGATATTGCCATCCTGGGTGATCAGACCATTGTCAACATGAGGATTCTCGATACGAACCTGCGCCATATCGGAAGTGTCAAGCCAGAAAGTGAGCGCTGCGCCGAGGTAGTAATAGAGTGGGGGTTGGCTGGCTTCTTGTCTCCAAGGACCTACCTGGCTGGGATCAAAGACCTGTACCGGCAACGGGTTGCCGTCCGCCAGGTGCCGGACCATTGGGAAGTGCCATAATTCATCTGAAGCTTCAAAAGCGGGCGTGGTTAAAGCGTATATGAAGCCTA
>JAACFF010000011.1 GCA_009937635.1 Chloroflexota bacterium | reverse complement strand
CTGCTTCCATCATTGAGCCGGCCGTATCCACCATGTCGTCCACAATTATAGCGTCCTTGCCTCCGACTTCGCCGATCAGATTCAAAGCCTCGCGTAGATTTTCGTTTTCTATACGGCGCTTCTCAACGAAAGCCAAAGGCAACCCTACCGCTGCCGCAAAATTACGTCCCCGTTTCGCAAAACCGAGATCTGGGGTCACAACCACAGCATCTAACGCTTTTTCCTTAAAGTACCCGGTCAAAATATGAAAAGCGGTCAGCGAGTCACCAGGAATCTTATAAAAGCCCTGGATTTGCGAGCTGTGGAGGTCCATGGTCATCCACCGATCCGCCCCTGCGGCCTCTATTAAGTCGGCCAAGAGGCGCGCGGAGATGGGAACCCGTGGCTGGTCTTTCTTGTCACTCTGCGAATAGCCCATGTATGGGACAACAACCGTCACTCGCCCGGCTGAATCGCGCTTAAGACAGTCAACAGCTATCAACATCTCCATAATGTTGCGGTGCAAGGGGATGCTATGACTATGAATTAAAAAGACATCTTGGCCGCGCACACTTCCATGCAACCGGACGAAAATATTCTGGTTAGGAAACTGAATAATGTCCCACTCGCTCAACGGAATATCGATGTAATCTGCTATCTTCTGTGCCAACTCAGGACATCCTGAACCTGCAAACAGCTTGATATCGCCAATCATAATAGCTCCAAAGCGCAAAATTGAATGTTAGGCGAAGCACACTTCACGCAGATCGTTTCTCAATTTGCGTGAATAATCGGTCAACGGCCGTATAGGGATCGACCTCTCGACGGGTTACGGCCGTTACAAGGTGCTCCCTTTCAACCTCTGAAACCGTCTCCTGGATGCGTGCAAGAAACCGATCTTGTAGCAACTGTTCCAACTCCCGCCGGCTGCGATTTTTTTCGCGTTCTTCCCATTCACCGGAGGCCATTAGATAAGATCGATGTGCCTTTACCAGTTGTGCCAATTCCGAAAGCCCCTTGCCTTCAATAGCGACCGTTTGCAACACTTCTACTTGCCACTTCTCTTGCGCGTCCGCATGTGTCGCTGGTTCAATCTTAGTCAGATAACCGTGATGGTGCGTTTGATCCGGTTGACCCATATGCAGCATCATTTCCAGAGCCTTGACTGTTCGCAGAGCCCCCGGCCGGTCACTCTTGTTTACTACCAATACATCAGCGATCTCAAGAATGCCGGCTTTGATAGACTGTAGATCATCACCCATACCTGGTGCCTCTACGACCAAAGTCGTGTGGGCAGCATTGGCGATATCTACTTCTGCTTGGCCAGCTCCAACAGTCTCTACCAAAATGATGCCATAGTCAGCTGCGTCGAAAATCTTGATCGCGGCCGATGTCGCACGAGCCAGTCCGCCAAGACTTCCCCGTGAAGCCATACTACGAATAAAAATCCCCTGTTGGCCCGTCAGATCCATCATGCGCGCCCGGTCGCCTAGCAGCGCTCCACCGCTAAAAGGACTGCTGGGATCTACGGCAATAATAGCAACCCGTTGTTCCTCTAAAACAAATTGCTTAGCGAGTTCATTGACCAGCGTACTCTTTCCACATCCTGGAGGGCCTGTTATACCAACAACATGCGCCTGACCTGTATAAGGAAACAAGCCAGAAACGGCCGTCTGCGCCGCAGCTTTGCTATTTTCAACCAACGATATCACGCGAGCAATGGCCCTAACATTGCCCCATCTCACTTTTTCCAGGAGATCATTCACGCTCGATTATCTCCCAGACACTTCTGGTGATATCTTCAAGACTTGATCCAGGACCGAAGATTGCCGTAACTCCCAACGTTCTAAGTTGCAGTGCATCTTCCTCCGGAATAATTCCACCCACAAACAACGGAACATCGGACATTTCGTTTTCGGCCAGCAGAGTCAGAATACGCGGCAAGAGCGTCATATGGGCGCCAGAAAGGATGCTTAGGCCAATGGCGTCAACGTCTTCCTGCAACGCCGCGTTGACAACCATTTCAGGAGTTTGTCTCAATCCAGTATAGATAACTTCCATACCTGAATCACGCAATGCGCGAGCTATGACTTTAGCGCCGCGGTCGTGACCATCCAGTCCAGGTTTGCCGATAAGAATGCGCGGATTCCGCCCTTCCATATGCCGATTCCTCCAGACTGGTTTGCCCACCGATAAATAAAGGTAGGCTTCCAGTAAAAGTCATTATACAGCCTGTCAAATGGTATTACGAACAGGTTTTTTTGCAAATCGATCTGTGGTCTAGTCCTGCCTTGCACTCAAAATCCAATCTCTGTGCGCAATTAGGGGATTACACACATGAGTCAAGAACTAAAGTCGCTCCGAGGAATTATACTGCTCCTGACATTGCTGGCAGCGACCGAAGAGTTCCAGCAAATGCCCTTCCACCGCAAAGTTAAAACGCTCGCTAATTAGCTCTTCCGTGATCTTCTCCAACACACAGTCGTCAAATTCTATGAACCGGCCACATGCACTACATACCAGATGATGGTGGTGCCCGCGTTCCATCAGCACATAATGTGCGGCTCCCGTTCCCTGGTATATAGGTCGCGCCAACCCCAAATGACAAAACAATTCTAGCGTGCGGTAAACCGTCATACGGCCGATCCCGGGTGCGCTTTTATGTACTAGATCCACCAGCTCGTCCGCACTGCAGTGACTCCCGCTGTCTACAAGCGTCTCCGCAATAACCTGTCTTGCGATTGTCAGACGATATCCCTTAGCTTCCAGCACATCCGTCAGATATTTCACTTGATTTTTCATTATGTCAATTTTCCGGCGATGTCTGCGCTGGTGTGAAATTCGCTAGAGAACGTCATAGAGTACAACACTGGCGAAACTAGGCCCTGTTCCATACCATGCCCCGTTGAGGGGCAAAAAGAAACACGATGATAAAAATGGCCGTTGCCACCAAAACCACTGCTGGACCTGAGGCCACGTCCAGATAGAACGATACATATACACCTGTTACGCCAGCAAATGCACCTATACAAGCAGCGACAGCCATCATTGATGGTAGCCGGCGCGTCAACAAAGAAGCAGTGGCAGCCGGGGTAACAAACATAGCCAACATCAAAGCAATGCCCACAATTTGCAGGGAGACGACAATGGTGACGGCAATTAGGATAAGCAAGAGGTAGCGCAAGAACGTTGTCGGAAGGCGCAAAGCCTGCGCCAAAACCTGGTCAAACGAAATGACTAAGAACTCCTTATAGAAAAGAAATACCACTAGTAAGACAATGAATCCAAGAACGGCCGTCACAATAAGATCGGCCACCGACACGCCTAGCAAATTGCCAAAGAGAAAATGCGCCAGATCAACCGTGTAATCTCCTGTAGCGGAGAGCATAGCTACTCCCAGGGCAAAAAACCCCGCAAAAACGACGCCAATGGCAGTATCCTCCTTAAGCATTCCGCGATCGGTTAATATTCCAATTCCCAATGCTGTGAGAATGCCAAAAATTAAGGCTCCGACCGCAAGAGGCCATCCTAACAGAAAGGCAATGACCACACCTGGCAAGATGGTGTGCGCCAATGCGTCTCCAAAAAAGGCCATGCCGCGAAGAACAATGTACGTCCCCAGTACAGAGCAAACCACGCCCACAATAGCGGAGGCAATCAACGCACGTAAAATAAATGAAAACTGAAGAGGCTCCAAAAGCCAGTCAAGCATGTTTATCTCGTAGCTTACCTTTTTTTGTCAATATCCGATTCTTAATCTTCTTCGCCATGGCCACAACCAGTATCTGCCAATAGCAATGCATCTTCATCGCCAACCTTATGTATGTAGCCTCCATAAGCATGTAAAAGGTGACTAGCAGTTAAAACATCTGTCGCCTGCCCGTAGGCAATTACGCGTTTATTGATTAACATAACCTGATCAAAACGTTCTCCCGCCATATTGAGATCGTGAGTAGCAACCAATACGGTCACACCCTTGGCACGCAAACCATCCAAGATCGCAAATATTGCCTCCTGACTGGGCACATCCAGTCCTGTAAGCGGTTCATCCATCAATAGAATTTCAGCTTCTTGTGCCAAAGCACGGGCAATGAAGACGCGTTGTTGTTGACCTCCTGACAATTCCCAGACTTGCCTTTTGGCCAGGTCTCGCGCCTGTACACGCTCGAGGCTGAGCCTTACCACTTCCCAATCGGCGCGCCCGGGCCAACGAAAAAGCCCAATTTTTCCCACTCGCCCCATCATCACCACATCCTCCACTGTCGCTGGAAAGGACCAGTCTATCTTGTTTCGTTGTGGCACAAAGGCAATGCAAATGTGATCGTCCGGACCATGACCATATATATTAACTTGGCCCTTTCCTGGCTTAAGCATACCAGCAATTAGCCGCAACAAGGTGGATTTACCAGCGCCGTTGGGTCCGACTACTGCAACTCGCTCTCCCTTATGAACTTCGAAAGATACATTTTGCAGAGCAAGGTCGGCTTTACGTGATGTCGTAACCCCATTGCTTCCTGATGCAAATGATACGGACACGCCGTCGATTCTCAGTGTCGGCATATCAGCCGCATGAGTAACACCCTTTGGAGCCAATCGATCTACCATCTTAGCCATATCGAATTCTAATCCCTAATCTCAAATTAAGGCTCAATGGACCATCACTCCAACCCTCTAACGATCGTATCCACATTTGCCATCATCATTCCAATATAGCTGTCCCCTCCACTACCTGGGGGGCCCAGGGACCCTGAGTATAGCGGTAAGACCTGAACTTCCTCACATGCGTGCAATTCCGCGGCGACCGTCTGTGCCAGAACATCGCCATTTGTGTTTTCCGAGAAAATTGTACAAACGCTTTCCGCTTCCATTAGCTTGATCAGCTCGAAAAGATCGCTGGCCGATGGCTCCGCCAATGTACTTGACGACGGAATGACAGTCCCGGCGATACTAAAACCATACTCCTGCGCAAGATAACTAAAGGCACCATGATTGGTCACAAGCACTCGCTTGTTTACAGGCACTCGCTCGACCTGCTCACGAACATAGCTGTCGACCTCTTCAAGCTCCGCCACATAGGCTTGTGCATTACGCTTAAAGACCTCCGCGCTGTCCACATCAAGATCGCTCAAGATCTTTTCGACATTCTCAACCCACTGAACGACATTGGGCACTGCCAGCCAGGTATGTGGATCAACTGGGCCTCGCTCATGTCGCTCGCCATATTCGCCTTTATCGAATTTACCAACATCGTTTTTGAAGTATAGAGGTTCGATGTTTGCCCCCACTGCCACGATCGGTATATTGTCGGTGATGATCGCCAGATCATCAGCAAGGCCCTCTTCCAGATCCCAGCCATTAACAAATATAACATCCGCCTCAGTCACTTCCGTCAGCTCAGCAGTTCCCGGATCGAAATTGTGTGGATCCTGCCCCGCTTTCATCAGTGTCAATAGTTCTATATTCTCACCACCTACGTTGGCAACAACGTCACCTATGATGCTAGTTGTGGCTACCACTTGTAAAGAGTGATCGTCAAGTTGTACAGAGGTCAATTTCGGCAAGTTTAGCACCTCGCTTTTCACTTGCCGCGGTTCATTTTGTATCTGGACTGTCTCAATTTCGGCTTGCTCTCTCCCGCAAGAAGCGAGCACAAACAACGTAGAAAGCAATAGTACGGGTATGGCCATCCCTCGTCGTTTTTTCCCGTAAATCATAGATAAACTGTTCCTGAGCTGCCCAAAGCTAACCTTCTAAATGATACTTTGTACCAAAGTATAGGATGATACCTGTTAGAGTCAATAGTTGCTAACAAAAAAGGCCGGTGCACACAACCGGCCTTTTGCCCAGTTGATTTGATGGAAAAGCTTAACGAGAACCACCCTCTTCCATTTTTCCCTCCATTTCCATCCCACCCATTTCCGATTCACGAATTTCGGCCGTAACTTCAATTTCACCCGCATTAGAAAAACTGAGAATGATTGGGATGGTATCGCCTACCTCAAAAGCCGCCTGCTTATCAATGCACATCACATGCATCCCACCTACTTTAAGCTCTACTGTTTCACCGCTTGGAATTGCAATGGATCCACCTGGCACGGGACGCATGCCCATCACGTCATTCTCCTTCATATACATCTCGTGCAATTCAACGGTCCCACAGGCATCAGTATCCGCTGAGAGCAACTGCTCATCCTCGCCACTGTCATTACTGATTGTCAAGTAGAAAGCTCCATTCTGGGCCACCATGGGTGAACTGCGCCCCCAAACATTATCGACCACTAGTTCTCCTGACCCATCACCCGAAGCAGTACAACCGGCCGCAAAAAGCATGACCAACAGGAAAAATAACACCAATGCTTGCTTCATTGCCTTTCCCCTACTCTTTATGTTACAATATGTTACATTATGCTATAAACATCATTTTATAACGGCCTCAATAGCGATGCAAATAATAAGCACAAACAGAATGAAGCAACAGATATGGTAGCGCGCAAGACAAAAGTACCTGAAGCACGTCGCAGTCAGATCCTAGCTTGGCTTGAGCAAGAAGGTTCACTTAGTATAAGAGAATTAGAGAGCCGACTTGGTGTATCCCATATGACTGTGCACCGTGACCTTGATAAGTTGTCTGAATTACATGTTGTAAAGAAATCTAGAGGTGGTGTCATCCTCGCACCGCAAAATACACCAAATGCTAAGCGAAGAGTTTGCGCCATGTGCGCAGCACGCGTAACAGATCGCTCCGAGTTTATCATATTACGAAGCGAAGAGTCCCAAGTGAATGCCTGTTGTCCTCACTGCGGCATGCTGTTGCTCTCCGAAAAAGAGAAAGCGGATTCAGTCCTGGCGCGGGACTTCCTTCACGGCCGTATGGTTAATGCCTATCAGGCTTATTACGTAGTAGAGTCCGATGTACGTTTGTGCTGCGTGCCAAGTATGCTTTGTTTTACCAGTAGATCTGAAGCGGAAAAGTTTCAGCGCGGTTTTGGCGGCCAGGCGATGACATTTTCCAAAGCAGTAGCCTATTTGACTGAAACCCACAAGCATGACCTCCGTTGAATACCATTACTATCTATGCTATAATGCAGTGCGTCATAAGCTGTCAGGAGCCAGCTATTGGGACTATTGATTGCTACCCCAAACATCCGCTAGAAGACTCCTGATCCGTCAAGTGTATGGAGTTTAACATGCTAAAGAAGATTTTCTATTTTGGTCTCGGTCTTGCTAGTCTGTTTTTTGAAAATTTTGATGAGCTGGCGCGCGCCGGTGAGGAACGTTACAACAAGCGCATAAAAGCAGATCAGCCAACCGAGGAAACAATCAACATCACTACCTCAAAGACGGCGGAACCGGTCAGTGGACTTTCTAAGGTTGAAGCCAGCAACGATGTCTCCGATGATCTAACAGCAATCAGCGGCATAGGCCCTACGTTTGCCAGCAGGCTCTCGGAAGCCGGCATCACCACCTACCAAGAACTCGCCGGACTGTCTGTCGAACAAGTAAGAGATATAACCCAGGTGGCTGACTGGCAAGCCAATCCCGATGACTGGATAGCTCAGGCCAAAGCTGTTTCTTGATCCCAGGATTTACCGTCCTCCACAACTTAAGGTATTTGCCGGCCCGCACCTGATAAGATTACGGAAAAGCTTCTCGCTCGCCGCTTACCTGTCGCAAAATTTCAAGTTGGCCCACGTGATACGTTTCGTGCCAATACAACCCTGCTATCCTGTCACTAGCCGAGTGATCACGCATTTCTTCATAAGGGGCATCCAGAGCTTCATGAGAGACTTGTCCTAATCCCTCGCCAATTTCTCCTTGTGAGTTATTTAAGGCTTCCAACAAACGTTCGAGCACAACAGCTGTCTTAATGCTCACTGGCTCAAATCCTGTCTCGTACAGATTTGACTCCTGTGCCTCCAAAACTGTGTTCTGACCCAATAATCTCAACATGTTAGTCTGAACGCCATCTGAGCAGATCAAGATCTATTGAGCATTTGATCTGGGCTGCGGTTATGATTGAATCATCGTAATATTATGGAAAGATATTTAGCCGAGCCTGCAGAAAGTCTGCGTGCTCGACCTGCTCGTGAACATGTAGGGCGGTTTGGTTGCGGCGCCATACTGGTCTTATTGTTAGCTCTACTCGTCATTCCCTTAGCTTGGCGTCGTGTGGTACGTACTTACTACACCAGGCACATTCATACTCCAGCATCCACCCCTCAGAAACCTGCTGCTATTGTCTTTGGTGCGGCCGTCTATGCCGACGGCCGCTTAAGCACAGTCCTTCGCGACCGCATGGAGACGGCCGTTGAACTTTACCATGAAGGCAAAGTTGCCAAGATCCTGGTCAGTGGCGACAACCGGTTCGAGGATTACAATGAACCCGCAGCCATGAAAGATTATGCTATATGGCGAGGCGTTCCTGCGGAAGACATCCAGCCTGATTATGGGGGCCAACGTACTTACGACACTTGCTACCGTGCCTATGAAATATTTGAAATTGAGAGCGCAATCCTGGTCACTCAGGAGTTTCACTTACCCCGTGCCATTTTCACATGTCGCCGATTAGGCCTTGATGCCATCGGTGTAACCGCCGATCTTCGACCGTACCGTGGCTCACGCTGGTACGAAATGAGAGAAACGGCCGCTACGCTCTACGCCCTATGGGACATCATTCGCCTGGAACCCCCAGCCGTGATGGGTGATCCCATTCCTCTAGGTTGACTTGTCCACGCCGGAAATTTCCTCAATTGCCGATTTCTACGTTTGGTTCTGACTTGAACCATAAATTGGATCGTCAGGAATGCCAGCCGTCACCAGTCTGCAAGGCATCAATATGGCCAGCTATATTAAAAACGGCAAATTGACCAGGCCATTCGGTTCCGATTTCGTCCTGGCCTCATATATTGCATTTCCCGTATTGCTCGTTAATATTACAAGCTGGTCGATCAACTCTGGCGGCATACGACGGACCGGTCATCATAGATTATGGATGAATTGATAGACGACATTCGCGGCTTGAATTATAGGCATGGCCTCTGGGCAATAGTCGCGATCCTGGCAATCATAATAACTGCGGTTGTTCTCTGGCTCGTTTTCGGTCAGGATTCAGTGCGCGACCTTATGCCACAGCTGCCCAGCCCGACGGCACGCGCTACTATTGCCGAAAACGAGCCGGTGACCGTCACATTTTCGGAATTAAACGAGAATCCTGTTGCCTACCGTGATCAATCTATCCTCGTAACCGGCGCCTATTTGCCGATGGCTCCGCAAGACTGCCAGCGCTATTCTGGTCCTGCAATTCGCTGGTCTCTGACCGCCGAAAGCTTGCAATTAGATGCTGTGGGTTATGAAAGAATTGTGCAACTCTTGCCTGCAGGATCAATGATGACCGTTGAAGGGTTTTGGCGTTTGTACCAAGGGCCCCTAGGCTGCGGCAAAGGTCCGCCAGAAGGCAGCGCCTGGTTTCTAGAAGTGAAAAAGATCGTTCAACCAAATCCGCTTGTGGGTGAACGTGGCCAGGTTATCCCCATCGATATTGAAAACACGGATTCCGGATTGCCGCCTCTCCTAGCTACAGAGCAAGCGCCCCAAGCGACGCCGATAGAATTCTTAACAGCCACTGCAACGTTCGATGCTACAATTCTCATCTCACCAACTTCTACACAACTGCTATTTCCGACACAAACACCATCTACTCCGAGCACTATTACGCTCACACCGAACTGGACACAAACACCTACGCCAACAACGCCGGCGACTACGCCAGATCCAGGCTCCACTGCGGCAGTCACTGCCACAGCAACTGATGATCCTTCTAGCAGCACCCCTACTTTAACAGCAGAATCGCCGCCAAATACACCAGCTTCGACTCAATCTCCAGGCAATGGTTATCCTGGCCCGAGTACACCGTCTGTGACCCCTACTTCAAGCCCAGAGTCTTATCCTGGTTCGTGAGTATTGCAAAGGCTTTTTCTCTTCCAGGTACCTAATGTTTAACAGATCGC
The DNA here is from genome assembly GCA_009937635.1 of Chloroflexota bacterium. Taxonomy (GTDB): domain Bacteria; phylum Chloroflexota; class Anaerolineae; order Promineifilales; family Promineifilaceae; genus JAACFF01. Next base: position 28,883 of record JAACFF010000011.1, on the reverse strand, counting down.
TTCTAGAAGGCAAACGCCATGGTTGACCATTTTATCTCTACAGTAACGCCCCCGTCGGTGCTTCAAGAAGCAGCATTCTGGTTCATTTTTCAGGGTTTTCGTCTTCTCGTACAAATTGATGGGGCGGAAACGATTGTACCGCGACTTGAGGATCCCTCAGGCTTGGATATTGACGTCAGGCGACGTCAATATTTGGGTATTCTTAATCTACCTTCTGGCCCCGTTCACTGTTTTTCAACTGAAGTGTCAAAAACTCAAACGATCCCTAAAGGGTTCGCTTTTCTTAGTCTGCGCCGCCTCTTTTCCAGGTTGGACGATACAATGCTGGCGCTTGCAGGACGTGCTGTGCAGATTGTGGAGTGGGACCGGACGCATCAGTTCTGTGGTCGCTGCGGTATACCGGTTCAAGACATGCCATTTGAGCGGGCAAAGAAGTGCCCCCAGTGTGGCCTGACCAGTTATCCTCGCCTTGCCCCAGCCATAATCGTCAGCGTCGAGCGCACCACCGCTTCCGGCAGGAAGCTATTGCTTGCCCACAATCTCCGCCATCCTGCAGGCTTTTATAGCGTACTGGCGGGCTTTGTGGAACCTGGTGAGACGCTTGAAGAATGCGTCAGACGTGAGATACGCGAAGAAGTCGGGATTGAAGTAAAGAACATCTGTTACTTCGGCAGCCAGCCTTGGCCATTTCCTAATTCCTTGATGATTGCCTTCACATCCGAGTATGCCAGTGGAGAAATCACCCTTGAGGAGGATGAACTTGACGACGCAAGCTGGTTCGCAGCAGACGCCTTACCCCCGGTACCGCCTCCAATAAGCATCGCCCGCCAACTGATAGACCACTTTGTTCAAAAGAACAGCAATCGTTGCTAAACCGTTGCTAAATAACGCCATTCAGTATTTACCGAAACGCCTTGTTGGGATAAAATCACATTTAGCGCTCAGCGGCTTTTCATTAACGCCTATCATGAGGTCAAAACGTGCATAACATAATGGTTACTGGCGGAGCTGGATTTATCGGCTCCAATTTCGTTATTTACTTGCTCAACAAGTATAAAGAATACAATGTCCTGGTATATGATAAACTAACTTATGCTGGCAACTTGGATAACCTGCTGGAAGTCTCCGGCGACCCCCGTTATCACTTCGTCAGAGAGGATATTTGCGACGCCGGCTCTGTTGCACAGGCCATCGAAAAATACAAGATAGATACCATCGTCAACTTTGCAGCCGAGACCCATGTGGACCGTTCTATCCTTAACCCGGATGCATTTATACAGACCAGTGTGTACGGGACTTATGTGCTCTTAGAGGCTGCACGTCGCTTCTGTTTGCAACGCTACCATCAGATTTCTACCGACGAAGTTTACGGACATATCCCGGCTGGTTACTCTAGCAAAGAAGATGATAAAGTTGACCCACGCAGTCCATATGCAGCCAGCAAAGCCAGCGCCGATTTGATGGTCAACGCTTACCATGTCACCTATGATCTGCCGGTAACAATCACGCGCGGTTCAAACAATATTGGACCCTTTCAATACCCAGAAAAGGTGGTGCCCCTGTTCGCCACCAACGCTATCGACGGCGAGCCATTACCCGTATACGGTGACGGCCGTCAGATGCGAGAGTATCAATACGTTGTGGATCACTGCGATGCAATTGATCTAGTACTGCACAGCGGCACAATTGGTGAAATCTACAACATTGGTACTGGACTGGAAATGGAAAACCTTCAGATGGTAGAGATATTGTTGCAGGCAATAGACTGTCCGCGTGATCTCATCCGTCATGTAAAAGATCGGCCCGGTCATGATCGCCGATACAGTTTGAATATTGACAAGATCAAGGCTTTGGGCTGGCAACCTCGACACACACCCGCTGAAGCCATCGCCGCAACGGGGCGATGGTATGCGGACAACGAATGGTGGTGGCGCAAGATCAAGCACGGCGCTTTCCAGGATTATTATGAAACACAATATGGCGAGCGGTTGCGTCAATCCACCGCCAGCAATATTCAATCATCTTCATATGAATAGGAGACAACTATGACAAATGATACGTTAACCATTACTGATAACCGCACTGGCCGTACGTACGAACTGCCGATCTCATACGAAACCATAAACGCTATGGATTTACGCCAAATCAAGGTCAATGACGATGATTTTGGCATGATGAGCTACGATCCCGGATTTAAAAACACCGCATCAACCAAGAGCACTATAACCTACATCGACGGCGGTAAAGGCATACTCCGCTACCGGGGATACCCTATCGAACAATTAGCGGAACAGTCCAACTTTCTGGAAGTTGCGTACCTAATCCTTTTTGGCGAGCTTCCTAATCAAACCCAATATGACGACTGGGAATATAGGATTCTACACCGCACTTTCGTTCACGAGAACATTAAAAAACTCATGCAATCGTTCCGCTACGATGCGCATCCAATGAGCATGTTTATTTCTACCGTTGCGGCTATGTCGACATTTTATCCTGAATCCCGCGACATCACCGATGAAGCTACGCGTATGAAACAGATCATACGGCTAATTGCCAAAGTACCCACGGTTGCAGCCTTCTCTTACCGCAACCTGCGTGGTTTGCCCTACGTCTACCCAGACAATGATTTGAGTTACAGCGGCAATTTCTTGAGCATGTTGGATAAGATGACGGAAGTCAACTACGAGCCAAATCCAGTTCTAGAACGTGCGTTAGACGTGCTGTTTATTCTGCATGCTGACCACGAGCAAAACTGTGGAACAGCTACAATGCGCGTGATCGGCTCGAGCCACTCTGATCCTTATTCTGCCATGGCCGGCGCGGCAGGGGCACTGTTTGGACCATTGCACGGTGGCGCCAATGAAGCGGTTCTGCGTATGCTTACGGAGATCGGAGATGTGAAGAATGTTCCTGAGTTCATGGAGGGCGTAAAGAATCGAGAGCGCCTGCTTATGGGCTTTGGGCACCGTGTCTACAAGAATTACGATCCCCGTGCACGTATTATTAAAATGATTGCCGATCAAGTTTTCGAAGTAACTGGCCCCAATCCAATGCTCGATATTGCATTAGAGCTGGAGCGCATCGCCCTGGAAGATGAGTTCTTCGTCAGCAGAAATCTATACCCCAACGTAGATTTCTACTCGGGTATAATTTATCAGGCTATGGGCTTCCCTGTGGCCATGTTCCCGGTACTGTTCGCCATTCCACGCACGGTCGGTTGGTTGGCGCAATGGGTAGAATTGTTGAACGATTCCACCCAGAAGATCGCCCGTCCACGCCAGATATATTTGGGCGAAGGGGAACGCGACTTTGTTCCAATGGGAGAGCGATGATTTCTCACGAATTTGTATTATTTGAAGCATATTAACAAGAAAATGACCAGAGCCTTTTTGTCTCTGGTCATTTTCTTGTATCCCTTCTATGCCACATACCCTTGCCATTGCCCTAATCTTCCTTAGTTCCCTGTTGGCTGCTTGCCAGATAGCCACACCAACTGAAACAACCGTTGCCACACCAGAAATATTCACGCCGACGACAGCGCCTACGGCGCCAATCGTAGCCACCAACACGCTAGTAAATACTATCGAACCGACAGCAGTTCCCGCCACGGCCGAACCATCCGCTGAACCATCTGCAACGGCTACAATCACTCCAAGCCCAACGCCGACAAATACCCCGATACCGGAATCAGCCGTTGATAGCATTAAATTACTCCCTGTACTTGAAGGCGTGTTTAGCAGACCACTTTACTTGACCCATGCTGCCGATGACCGCCTATTTATTGTCGAGCAGGCTGGCGTTATTAGAATCGTCAAGGACGGTCAACTTCTGGAAGAACCTTTCCTCGATATCCGAGATCGTGTCGCATCAATCCAGTTGGAACAAGGCCTGCTTAGTGTCGCCTTCCATCCCGATTACTCGACGAACGGTCGCTTCTTCGTCAACTACACTGATCTAGGCGGGACAACGCAATTGTCGAGCTTTTTGGTTACTCCTGATAATCCAGACCAGGCAGACGCAAAGAGTGAAATCATTCTCCTAAGTATTGATCAACCCTATCCCAACCACAATGGCGGCCAACTTCAATTTGGTCCTGACGGTTATTTATACGTAGGTGTGGGAGATGGTGGAAGCGCCAACGATCCTTTGCTTAACGGTCAAGACCCCAGCACACTGCTGGGCACCTTGCTTCGTCTCGATGTGGATCATTCTGACAGCATCTATGCCATACCAGCCACAAATCCGTTTGTAGACGACGACAGCCGGCGCAACGAGATTTGGGCTTGGGGTCTGCGCAATCCGTGGCGCTTTAGCTTTGACCGCCTAACAGGCGACCTATTTATCGCAGATGTCGGCCAGAATCTTTGGGAAGAAATTCATTTTCAAGATGCAATCAGCCAGGGTGGAGAAAACTATGGCTGGAATATTCTAGAAGGCAGCCACTGTTTCCTTGCCAGCGAATGTGATACAGAGGGTCTGGAATTGCCCATCTTTGAGTACAACCATCAGGAAGGCTGCTCAGTTACAGGTGGCTATGTGTATCGTGGTCACGAATTTCTAACCCTCTATGGCAACTATTTCCTAGCAGATTTCTGCAGTGGCAAAATCTGGCGCATTTTCCAAGATCCAGATGGCTCGTGGTCAGCGGCACCACTCTTGGACACCGATCAAGTAATTTCGAGCTTTGGAGAAGATGTCAACGGAGAACTGTATTTGTTGGACCATGTTCTCGGGTCGCTATACCAACTGCAGCCTTAAACTCAGAAACGACAGCGCTCTTAGAGCTAAACGCTGTTGGTACGTCGACTACGATCGGATACAATCCAATGTTATCATCTAGAGAAAAGATTTATGAGTGATCAGCAATTCCAACTTCGTGTTCAGAAAGGTCCAGAGCTTGGAAAAGTCTACCAGCTAACCTCTGTAAGCATCACGGTGGGTCGCGATCCCATGGCTGAAATCACCATTGCTGATCCCGAAGTATCACGACAACATGCTCGTCTAGTAGGCACCATATCGGGCTACCGTATCCAAGATCTCGGCAGCACGAACGGTACGTTTGTAGACGACGTACGTTTGGGTGGAGAGCCTATTGAGCTTGAGCACGGGCAGGTTATAACCATCGGCAGCGGTGTTGCCTTGGTTTTCCAGACCGCGGTCGAAACAGAAGACCGACTAGAGACTGTCGTAGATAGCGCTCAAATACCCTTTGAATCTCCGCAACAGGATAAGGAAGAACTAGAAGAAATAGAAGCTTTGGATGTCGCTCTTGAAGAACCACATCCACAACTTCTCCCAGAAACAGATGAAGAAGGAATGGAATTTGTCGGCGAAAGCATACCTGATGAAGCTGGTATCGATAACCCTGCCATTGCTGATTCAGCACCACAACTTGCGGATTGGGAACCACCGCTTGATGACGAACCAGCCATCCCAAGTGAACCGGCGATAAGACCGGGCTACTCTGATTCCGGGAAATCTTCTGATCCCGTTGTAATTCCACACCTGGGGGCTTCACCTCAGTCGCCCACCGATCGTACAATTAGCAATAGCCGTCGCCTAAGCACCATTATTGCCGCAGTTCTGCTTCTTGTACTGTGCTGTTGCTGTGGCTCTGTATTATTTATGTACTACTACGGGGGCGACTGGATTCTGAGACAAATGGGCCTTATACCCTAACTCATCCCTTGTTGAATCTCCCCGCTGCTGTCGACCGGATCTGCGGAAACTTCGTCTTCTACAAGGATGCCTTCGATGATATCTGGATCTCCAGCAATGATTTCCTCACTCCCCTGCATATCACCAACCTCAGTCGGTAATCCCTCTTGCCGGCGCATTTTTTGCAGATGCCGAGTGACCGCTTGATCCGGAGCCAGATCTATGAATAATTTAGCGCCTACGACAAGTATCGTAATGTCGTCAAGCTGACCGATACCTGGGATAACATCTGGCAGGAAATCAAAGGGAAAAAGTAAGTATAGCACCGCCGCAAAAGGCAACACTTTCAAATAGATCGGCACATCAGGATCCAGCAAAAGTTTATAGACAAGCTGCACCTGCTGCCAAAGTTCACCGAAAAAGCCCGATTGTTCGTTTTCTGTCATTAGAGTTGATTCTCCGTCCACTGGCCGTTCCTTTTGATTACTCATAGTCTCACCTTTGTATACGTAGATTGCTCTGCAGAGTTTCAGGCTACCAGTGTGCCTCTGTTGCGCGCAAATGATAACACACATAATCCTGTTGCAGCAATGAAGGCCAGTGCTACAATCCTTGCGATCAGCCATGCTTGATGTGAGTATCTGTATATGTCTTGGTTACTGTTTCTAAAACTCGCCGTCATCGTTATTTTCTTAATTATGTTTTTGAAGCGTCCTTCTGTCACATGGGGTATTGGTCTTCTGACTATAACATCTGCCGTGCTTCTGGACGCTCTCTTGGGAACATTCAACGAAGAGGAGCTACGCGCGGAGCTTGGATTCTTCTACTATGTCATCGCTGGAGTCCTTTTTGGAGGTGCCGCCATTTGGCTCTGGGGAACCCTCCTGCCCTTCATTAGTCCCATCCAAGGTAGTCCGACATCTTCTTCATCGAAAGAAACGACCTTTCAAAGTAATAGGGTCGACCAGATCGACGACCTTGAAAACACTGTCACCGATGGCCAGATGCTTTACCAAGAGATTCGCGAACGTTTTGGTCGTGAAGATATCTTGGATCTAATGTTTGATTTGAACATTAACGAGAATGATGTGATGGCCGTAGATCAAAACTTGAATACCCTTATCAACAACATAATCGAAATTACCCGCCAGAATGGCCAAACTAGTGCATTGGCCTTAGCAGTTGAGCGCATTCTCACGCCGCCGCCGCCTGATCATTTACCTCGCCTGGAAAGGATTAGTGCGGATTCACCGCCAACTATCCTTCGTCAATACCTCATGACCCATTATCGTTTGCACGAACTAGAACAGATGGCGATAGATCTAGGCATTGATTGGGAACAATTGGATGCCGGAGCAAAGAAAGAAAAGGTACGAAGCTTGTTACAATACCTCTATCGAAGGAATCGCGTCGGCGAACTTGTAGACCTGATGCATGACATTGGCCGGGTTGAAGGCACGAAGGCTTAACGCGACAAAGTTCTCAAGCTAGCCCTTGCGCTAATAAGCCTACCTGCGATGGGGGAAGATTCGCTCCACCCACTGCCTTGTTTCGATTGGGCGCATAAATTGGCCTAAGTAGGCATCCCCAAGCCACATTTCGAAGTGCAAGTGCGCATCGGCTTTTTCGCTCTCCAAAGACGCGGGAGAGCCGGAATTGCCAACTTCACCAATAATCTGCCCTCTCGAAATCTTGACCCCTTCGGCGATATCGGGGGCAATGCTACGCAAATGTGCGTAGCGGGTTACGATTCCGCTCTCGTGCTGGATCCATACCTGCTGACCCAAGTAGCGATCGAGAATATCGGATGAAGTATAACCACGTTCTTGCGTATCCCTCCACCAGGCACCAAGCTCGGCAGCCGTAGGAGGTACATAATTTAAATCTGCACGAATGACAAGCCCATCTCCAGCAGCCACCACTTTGGTCCCCGGCTGCCAATAGAAATCAAGCCCATGATGCACGCCCAACCTGTAATGCCGCGGGGCCCCGGGCATCTGAAAATCTCTAAAGCTTATGTTTGAGCCGCCGATAGGAACTGTATACTCATCCAATGACATCAAAAACGATGGATCATGCAAATTCGAAATGGCAGATATTGATCCGCCTGGGATATTTGCCAGGCGCTCTGCTTGTTCGAAAAAATACAAGCGGTCACGCCCACCTAAGATAAGTTGCCCATCCGCATCCAGGGCAAAAGTGGAGACTGGCTCGTCTTGCGGCAGCTGGTATATCTGCAGCAATTTGCCGCTGTGCGCATCGAGCGCCAATAGGCGGAGTCCTTGCTTATCGAGCACGTAAACGGCCGTTTCTGTGGCAACCAGTTGTCTAGGCTGCTGAATCTCGATACCAGGAGAAAACGTTTTAATCGAGCGCGTATTCTGATATTTCGTGAGCCATCCTGCTGAATCAAACATTTCACGTTGCAATACAAAGACATCCTCACCCACGCTACTCACATCCACCGAACGTCCCTCGGGTAAATTCCATAAAGATGTCTCGGCACCACCATAGATCATGGAAAACTTATAATTTGTTTCTAGTAATGTACGAGATTGATGCCGTTCGCTGCCGTCATTCTCATCATGGGCAACATCTACTGCCACAAAATAGTGCCCTGAAGAAGCCTCTACCGGCCTGTCATACCTGTCCAGTTCCCAGGCACCCCCTGCCAGATCGTAGCGATAGACATCTCCGGCGCGATCAAGAACAAACAGGGTTTCATCTGTCAGCGAAAGATCCAACGGTTCCAAAACAAGCACACCGTCGATTTCGTCACCACCTGCAAGCAGCTGCTCGGGCGGTGCCTGAGTAGCCAGATCTAACCTCAAAACCCGACCACTGTCTAACAGATATGCATCCCCATTGTCAACTTCGAGCGCTATAGGGTGTACGAAACTATTGGCTTCGTATTGCCATATGCCCGTAGTCTCTTCATTGAGCAGCACATATTCTGCGCCCCAGACTGCCGCCTCTTCAACCAAGCGCTCATCAACCGGGTTGCTGAACCTGGGCAAAGGAATCAAGGTGGGTTCGGGCTTACTGGTAGCAACGGCCGTCGGTGGAAGCGGCGCAACAGCCGATGCCACCGGAGGCGACTGGGCTATCCTCGCTGAAGGCGCCTGATTGCTTACAGTTTCTACTTGCTCGATTTCTTGAATTCCTGATGGGGATGGCGTTTCGTGTTCAATTGAACTTCTTGCCCATGTCAGACCAAGCCCGCCAATCAATATCAACAGCACGACAGTAACGACCAATGCCACGCCAAAAAATATTGTAGATGAACTGCTGCTGCTTTCGGACACCCGATCATTCTATCCAATTCGAGCAGAGGGAGGCAACAAAAACCTGTCGGGCTAATGGACATAGGATTATACCCCCAGAGGTAGCAGGACCCGACAGGACTAATGCGCCAACAATTGAGGCGTAGCTATTCAACTAAAGTTATTATAGACGATATGACGCGCCGCGTCAATAGCGCGCAACCTTGAAAGATGCGCGTCAAGATTATTTATTTCAAAAGAGAGCTGTGGCCGTGTCTCCCGACCGCGCCACCCAGTATGTAACGCTCACCCAACCTTGAAGTCCGCTCTCTCACTAACATTAGCTCATCCATATTCTCTGGAAGCGCGTTAATCGGCCGTACCCAAGAACCCTAACACCTGCTCGCGAATATCATCTCGCACTTGCCGAAACACAACCATTTTTTCGTCGTCTGTACCGGTCGCCTGTGCCGGATCAGGAAAACCGATATGAACGGTATTCCCTTGCCCAAGCCATAAGGGGCAGTTCTCCGCAGCATCATCACAGACCGTAACCACCCAATCTAAAGATGCGTCCCGAAAGCTTTCCGTAGATTTCGATGTGTGATTAGATATGTCAATGCCGAGTTCTGCTAACGCGCCAATGGCCAGAGGGTGGACATAACCGGATGGGTCAGTGCCTGCAGAATACGCATTCCAGTCATCGCCCAGGTAATGGTTGACCAGACCTTCAGCCATATGACTGCGACACGAATTACCCGTACACAAGATAAGAACATCCTTTTTGCTCATTTAATCTTCCTCCAGGGTATTGGTTGGGCTTCGCAACTAGGCCAGTCTTGCGAGATTAATGCTATCTAATTGCGCTTGTATCTGAAAGCCAAGCCGGCTGCATGCCAACAGGGATCAGATTTGTCGCTTCACCGGTGTTGACATCAATGATCCAGATGCCGGGCTCGCTCTCTGGATCATCAAGGGCAATGCGCTGAGACAGCAAGTAACGGCCGTCTGGTGACCAATATGGAGGGCCATGATTCACAGTGAGGTCCTCTGTCACTGCTCGAACCTCGCTGCCATCAGGTCGCGTCAGCCAAAGCTGACGCCCTGCCGATGGGCCTGCCAATCTACGTCCAAAGGCGATCCAATCTGCTCCTGGCGACCATGCTGGCACACTGTCTTCGACCTTTAGATCTTCACTGATTGGTTCCAAATCGCCGCTTTCCACATCCACCGTGAACAAGTGTACGGCCGACTGATAATCATGCGTATGTTCCAGATGGTCTTCACCTTCATCACCATGAACAATCACCAGGTCCAAATTGGGTACGACAACTTGGTCGCTTGCCGGGCTCCACGCCACCGGGGCGCCTATCTCATCAGGAATAAAGTGGGAACGGCCGTCTTTTGTGTTATACAGATAGGCCCCTTCATCCTCCGGCGAGACATAACTCAACCATTCACCGTCTGGCGAGAATCGAACTGCATACCCTCTTGCTTCAATATCGTCCAGTACCGCAACCGTTTCTGCCGTCTCCGCATCAAACCACCACAAATAAGATGATCCAGGGATGCCACCCTCACTAATGGGTCGTCGCTCATAAACTAGGCGTCTACTGTCAGGCGCCCATACGGGTTGTGAGCACTCTGCCTCTGAACATGTAAGAATTTGCCTCAATTGATCGCCATCAACATTCATTAGCCATATTGAACTTGTGCTATCGGCTTCCAAGGCTGTAAAAGCTACTTGTCTTGCATCTGCGGATACGGAAAAATCAATTATATCGCTTTCTAAATCGGTTAATTGCGACACTGCTTCATCAGGCTCCTGGCGAAAAATCTGGCTGCGACCGTTCCCATCCCAACCTATGTAAAGGACCGGTGGGTATGGAGTGCTCTTAATTGAGTCTGTGCAGCTCGCCAAGAATAGTAGAAGCATTACCAGTCCGAGGCAAGTACTCGTAACTTTCGCCAGATGATTGATACGGGAATAGGAGTTCAATCTTTTATAAGCACCTTCCTGATAATTATACCCTTTGTTGCCAACAATATGGGAACTTTTAACCTCAACTAACCGGGGCAGACTCGTATTCCGAATCCAATTCACTATATTCACCGGTTACCATATAGATCACCCACTCGCAAATATTGATCACCCGGTCCGCAGAGCGCTCCATGTTATGAATGACCCATTCGAACTGGTTCGCATGAGGAATAAGAGTGGGGTCTTGGGATGCAAATTGCATGATATCCCCATAGATTTGATTGAAGATACTATCCACCAAATCATCAGATGCAGGAATGCTTTGGGCCATAGCAGCGTTGTTCTCGCTAAATGCGGTTATGGAGCGATTCAACATATCTTGAGTCAATCCCGTCATATAAGGCAAATCTCGTACGATACTTGGTAGTAACAATACCTCTGGGCCAATTTCGAGGCTGGTTTTTGCAATTCCTTTTACATAATCGTGAATGCGCTCGAGTTCACCGGCTATTTCAATACCGGCGGCGATCAAGCGCATATCCCCAGCCATCGGCTGTTGCGTCGCAATCAGCCTCAAGCTACACATCACGACGTCAATATACTTTTCGTTGATATACTTATCCGCATCGATCAGTTGCCTGGCACAGTTCTCGTTACGTTCGAGCAAAGCCTTGGTAACCTTCATCAGGCTTTCCTCAACTTCGCTGCCGGTAGCCAGCACAATTTCTCTAAGAATGTTAAGTTCTCGGTCGAAACTCTCTCGCAACATACTGTAATTTCCCCTCCGCAGGAGACTAATTCAAATGGTACATAGTTCGTAGGTTGCTAGCCAGGCTTGTTATCTCAGCAACATCTGAATCGTAAGTTCAGTCCGCACCAGATCGATCTAGCCAATAGTTAGCCAAATCGACCGGTGATGTATTGTTCAGTCATCTCATTTGTGGGGCTGGTAAACAAAGTTTCTGTTTCATCATACTCAACAAGATAGCCGGCCCGATCGCTGCCCATATTGAAAAAGGCAGTATAGTCCGATGCCCTTGCAGCTTGCTGCATATTGTGCGTTACGATCACAATTGTGTATCTTTCTTTGAGCTTCTGAATCAGTTCTTCGATTCGCAGCGTTGAGATCGGGTCCAGTGCCGAAGCTGGCTCATCCATTAAGATTATCTCTGGCCTGACAGCGATGGTGCGCGCAATACATAAACGTTGCTGTTGCCCACCTGATAGCGATAAACCACTTTGAGAGAGCTTATCTTTAACTTCATCCCAAATAGCCGCTTGTAGCAGCGATTGTTCAACCAAGTCATCCATTTCCTGCTTGCTGCCCTTAAATCCGTTGATCTTAGCGCCCCAAGCCACATTGTCATAGATGCTCTTCGGAAAAGGGTTCGGCTTTTGAAAAACCATACCAATTCGCCTTCTAACTTCTACCGGATCCACATCGTCATCATTAATGTTCTTTCCGTGGAATAGGATCTCGCCCTCAGCTCTTGCGATAGGAATTAAGTCATTCATGCGATTAAATGAGCGCAAAACAGTACTCTTTCCACAACCGGAAGGGCCGATTAATGCCGTGATTTTTTGGGCCTCCACGCGAAGATTGATATCCTTGATCGCCCTAAAATCACCATAATACACATTGAGGTTGCTGGCTTCGATAGCGTATTGGCCGTTGGATGAAGGTCCGCTTTCCAATTCTTTGCCACGTACCGGCTGATCTGTGACGACCGGCGTGGGCTGGCTGTCTACTGTTGGGCTCATATTGGTCATATCGTCGCCTTCCAAAGGGTATTTGATTTCGAGGGCTTCTTGCCCGTTACGTACACGGTCTGTATCCAACATCTTGTCACTTTCCATTAGGTCAACTGTTTGCTGAACCGATTTCGTAAGATTATTGCCGCTGTATTCAGTAACAACAGCAGAATTAGGAGAGCAATAATTGCCGCACCAGCAATATTGCGGAACGTATCCTGTGGTCGGGTCGTCCACTGGAATATCTGGGCCGGGAGCGACGTAAATTTGGCAAAAGGGCTGGTTGGATCAGTAGTAATAAAGGTTGATGCACCTACAACTACCAGAGGTGCGGTTTCACCAATGACCCGAGACATAGTCAAGATGGTGCCCGTAAGAATGCCTGATAACGCATTAGGTAACACGTGATGCCAAATAGTTTGCCACTTTGTTGCTCCCAATCCCATACTGGCCTCCCTTAGTGAAGGAGGAACAGCTTTAACCGCTTCTTGGGCAGCAATGATGACGATTGGCAAACCAAGGAGTCCAAGGGTCAAACCGGCGGCCAGAACTGTTCGCCCGTTTGCCGTGGTACCTGCTTCTACCAGGCCAAAGATGGCGCCACTGGTAAGTGGCTCAAGAATCCGTACAAATACGGCAAGACCAAGCATCCCGTAAATGATGGATGGGACGCCAGCTAGGTTATTAATGTTGGTCTGGATGACGCGATTATGCCACTTTTCCGGGCTGGCATATTCCTCTAGATAAATAGCTGCAGCGACACCGAGCGGGAACGCGAGCATGATTGAAATCAACACGACCCATAACGAACCTAGAATCGCGGTACGTACGCCAGCCAGTTCTGGGGTACTCGATTGAGGGCTCGAGATAAAGTCCCATGATAGCCAGGACCTATATTTGACTTCAGCATTTGGGTAATCTTGGCTTGCCTCCAAGGCTATTGCCTCGCGCTCAAAAAGAGAAGGATAGAGGAACCAGGACTTCAGAATTCGCGGCTTGATAACCTCGGACTGGATTAGCATCTCGACATCTTGTGGCGTTCGTGGTGCGGAAGTGCAGCCCATAGGCGGATTTTCGCTGGCGCAAGCTTTGACATAAGCGTCAGGATCGTCGCAAATCAGGAAATTTTCATAAAATTTCTGCTCTCTTTCTAAGGCCCGGCAACGTCCAGCACTAATGTTGCCGACAAATGTAGACACCAAACCATCATAGGACATATCTTGCAAAGATTGTTCGTCAAAGACATTGCGGACGAAGAAGTCCATCGTGCCGCTATCTGTTGAAGGGATGTAACGGGCAATTTCTTCTGCAGGCCAATCTGGATCAATATCAGCCCAAGTAACCCCCAACGTGAACAACTGCTCCATCTGCTCTCGGTTAATATCGGCAGCAAAATCATTCATGCCACTGACGACCGCCACAACAGCATCCGTTCCGATCCGGAATTCAGCCAGATCCAGATTATTGGCGCTACACGTTTCGAATTCCAACGTCTCTATCACTCGGCTGGCGTTGACGATGTCAAATTCATCATTGCCGCTACAAAAAGCATCAAATCCCCCGCCCGTACCGCTGCTGCTAACTTTGACCACGCCATCAAAGCCATCTGCCTTAAATCGCTCAGCCATGGCCAAGCTGATTGGGTACACTGTTGAACTACCGGTAATCGCTATTGAACCAGAGTATTCACTTGGATCAATCTCCGGCAAACCTTCAATACCCATAGCCGCTGCAATTGCCTGTTCTTGGGCAATAAGGAGTTCCGAGTCTGCTGGAAAGTAACCAGCTTCGCCAACGACTTCGTCTAGGTGCTGCAAGTAATATCCCAAGAATGCCGCAGCTTCTGGTTTCTCTTCAATGACAGTCTGTGAGCTGTAAATGTACAATGGGCGGACAGCCGGATAACTCTCATTCTGAACGTTTTCCAAAGTTGGCGCTACTCCATCAAAAGAGAGAGCTTTTAGGCTGGAGCGGTTCCTTTCATAAAAAGCGAACCCAAAGAAACCCGTTCCAAGGGGATCGGCGCCTATGCCTTCGGCCAGCGACTGGTCGTCCTCACTCGATTCAACGATATTGCTGGCACTTAATAAACGTTCCTTATTGTAGTTTGTCACCAAAGTCTCTTCCGGAATTTCGACCTGCTCAGCTACCAGACCAAACGTTTGGTTGATAATCGTAAGAAGAAGCACCATCAATACAATAATGGCCAGCACCGTTGCTACCAGGAACAGCCAACGCCAGGCGGTTCCCCTTCGCCGACGCCCTCCAATTTGCGCCTGCATTTCTTCCCCTCGTGGGTAGGGGTTATCTTCTTCAACTTGCCTGCGAATATACTCACTATCAATCATTCGTATGCTTCCCGGAAACGTCGCACGATTCGCTGACTGAAGATATTGAGCACCATAGTCATCATGAATACCACAAGGCCAATGGCAAAAATGCTCTGATAATCAACCGAATCATAACTCAAGTCGCCCCCACTGATGCGCACCATATAACCAGTCATCGTTTCCGCGGCTTCTAAAGGGTTAAACGTGAGCTTTGGGCCGGCACCGGCGGCGATTGCTACGATCATAGTTTCACCCACAGCGCGAGAAATCGACACGACGAAGGCCGCGGTAATTCCGGACAACGCGGCCGGTACCACGACGCGCAGGGAAGTTTCCAGCTTCGTGGCCCCGAGCCCATAAGCAGCTTGTCTTAGCGATCCAGGAACCGCGTGCAAGGCATCTTCGCTCAACGAAGCCACCAAGGGGATGATCAAAATGCCAACTACTATACCGGCAGAAGCAACGTTATATATCTGCACAGTGTCTCTGCCAAAAATACTCCGCAGAAATGGCGTCATAAAGGTCAGGGCAAAGTAACCATAGACCACGGTAGGAATGCCCGCTAAGACCTCCAGGATAGGCTTGATCGTGTTGCGGGCGCGAACTGAAGCATATTCGCTTAGATAAATTGCAGTCGCCAGCCCAAGTGGTAGCGCTACAAACATGCCGATTAGACTAACCATTAAAGTTGCCGAAAGAAGCGGCAAAACCCCAAATCGACCGATTTGCGGTTGCCAGACCGTGCCCGTGAAAAACTCAACCAACTTGACCTCGTCAAGGGCAAAAAACTGGAGGGCATCCCGCAATAACACAAAAACAATGCCGATCGTTACTGCGATGGATATCAACCCAGACAGCAACAATGACCCTTCGATAATAGTCTCGCCAATCCGCAGATGCTTGGACAACTTCTGATCCATGCTAGCCTGTATCTCAACAGTTGGCAGAGCTGATTCCGCCATAGGGATTTACCTCCAATTCTCCTTGTTTCTCATAGAACTATGGGGGATACTAAAATGTTTCCCTTCATTTAAAGATCTACATCGATCCCATCGCCGCTTTTCAGGTATGCCGTCCTACGAATGGCTTGGCGCTTGTCGTAGGACAACTGAGTACCACTAAAGAGGCTTAGTTGCCCATGGCCTCAAGCCATTTCATACGTGATTCATCCAACGCCTCAACGCTTGCCGGAAAGTAACCTATATCCACAACCTCATCATTAACATAGGTCAGGAAGAAGTTGATGTAGTCCGCTACTTGCGCCTTATCCTGCATCACAGTCGCATCACTGTAGATAAACAGTGGTCGGGCCAATGGATACTCGTTAGCATCTACCGCTTCAGCCGTCGCTTCCACTCCTTCCACTGCGATTGGCATGACGATGTCCGTGTTCTCAGCCGCATATGCATATCCGAAGTATCCGATGGCATACTGGCTGCCCGCCACACCTTGCACCAGCACATTGTCATCTTCGCTCTGTTGTAAGTTTGACGATGTTAATTGTGGCTCAGGATCTTCGTCAAATACTTCTTCCGTGAAGTAGTCAAAAGTACCGCTGTCGGTTCCTGGGATGAACCGCTGAATCGATTCCGCCGGCCACTCTGGCCGCACATCTGACCAGCTCTCTGCTGATCCAAAGATCTGCCCCAATTCTTCCAGCGTCGCTTCCTGCAGAAAATCGTTCTCTATACTTACAACCACCGCCAACGCATCCGTACCGACTCGAAATTCGATCGGCGTCCGGCCGATTCCATTACATGACGCAACCTCCGAATCCTTTATTGGGCGACTAGCATTCGAAACGTCTATCTCCCCAGCCACACAGAAGCGCTCAAACCCTGCACCACTGCCGATACTGTCAATAGTGATATCTCCACCAAATCCTTCACTTTGGTATCTTTCGGCCATACGTTCCGCTAATGGAAAGACCGTCGAACTACCCGCTGATACGACGTTTCCGCTAACAGCCAACGGATCGGGCATAGGCATACCGGTCATTTCATCCACTGCTGGTTCTTCTTCTATTGGAGATTCCGCTTCTGTTACCGCTTCCTCTTCCGCAACGTCTACCTCCTCCACTGAGGCATCTTCTTCAGATGTTGTTGAGCCAATCTCGGCGGCACCCACAATAGCCGGCGCTTGGGAAGGCGCCTGGGATGTTTCTTGACCACCACACGCTGCCACAAGAGATACTAGCAGAATTAACAAAACTACGACTTTAAGACGCATTATTATCCTCCTAAAGGAAATTGGTTTATTGGTGCGGCACAGTCCCTAGGTACTGCCGGCATGTTGAGATTCTGTTTTTCTGGCTCTCAATACGGCTACTGGCTAAAAGATTGAACTGTGCTCTTTTTCACAAATAGGAGGATAACACGTGGCGATTTTCGTGTCAGCAGATTTCGGTTAACATCTGGCTAAGGGTTGGTTAAGGTTTTGTTAACAGGCCGTTGGCTCACCGGTAACGTAAAGAAAAAAGTGCTGCCCTTACCTTCTTTACTTTTAGCCCAGATACGCCCGCCATGAGCTTCGACCAAATGGCGGGCAATGGCTAGTCCAAGACCGGTTCCACCCTGACCTCGGGTTCGAGCACGATCAGATTTATAGAAACGCTCGAATATTCGCGGCAAATCGTCGACGGCAATACCTGTGCCATTATCCCTGACCGAAAATATAACTTCGGCATCTGGCTTTACGCCGTCGTTTAGACGCGCTGCGATTTGTATATTGCCTCGTTCGGGCGTGAATTTAATAGCATTGTGCAAGAGATTGGCGACGACCCGCCTCATGCGTTCAGAATCAGCTGACACAAGTGGCACGTCATCCGCAATCTGGACTTTGACTTCAATACGCTCTCTTTCCGCCTGCGGTCGTAGCCGGTCCAACGCATCGAAAATCAGCTCGCTGACAACTGTTGGTTCCAATCTCAGCGGAACTTCACCGGATTCTATTCTGGACAATTCCAGCAACTCTTCCACCATTTGAGTCAGCGTATCTAGCTCACGTTCGGCCCTATCAAGAAAACGATGCGCAACCGTGGGTTCTTCCAGGGCGCCATCCTGCAAGGTCTCCACAACTGCCCGCAAGGAAGCCAACGGCGTTCGCAATTCGTGGGAGATGTTACTGACGAAATCCCGACGAACCGTTTGCAGGAACCTGACCTTGGTTAAATCCTGAAGAATGACCAGGTAACCGAGTTTTCCTTCCTCCTGAAACGGCGTCACATATGCTTGAAGAAAGAGTCCACGGCCGATTTCCACCGCAGCCACCGCTACCCTCCCCTCATCGCGACAAATCTGCCAGAGATCAATCAGTTGATGGTGACGAGCGACTTCCGCAAAGGAACGACCCAACGCTTGAGTTTCACTACTGACGAGCATTTTCGCCGCGGCTGTATTGATAAATTGAATGCGGCCCATGTCGTTGGCGATCAACACCCCGTCTGCCATATTGTCTAGGACGATATCCAGCTGCCGATTTTCCTCCGCCAGATCTCCAATTCGATCTCGGAGGCTATCAGTTATCTGGTTGATAACACGTGCCAGTTCCCCAATTTCATCTCTCGAATGGGGCAAAACACGAACGTTAACATCTCCTTCAGAAATCTGATTGGCCATCTCGCTCATTTCGCGAATAGAGTTTGACCGGCGTCTAGCATTGACGAAAGAAAAGCTGGTGATCAACACAATTTCTAAGATGGCTGCGCCCAATACACCCAAAGAAATGCAGGAACCATTATTTTGGCAGGCAGGCCGAACCAAATAAGAACCGAGGCCAAGCATGACGACGGCGATTACCAAAGCATAGATTATGATTTGACGCCGGCTATTACGATGTATCATTTGCGTTTACCGGATCACTGTTCTGAAACAAGCTAAGAAGATCGCTACACTTCGTTATCCAATGTTCTCATCCATCAAATCGATATCCGACGCCGCGCACAGTGACAATTCGTGTTGCATTATGTGAGTCCGCTTCGATCTTCTCCCGCAACCAACGCACATGGACGTCCACGGTGCGGCTGTTGCCATCATAAGTCCACCCCCATACTCTTTCCAGAATCAGTGTCCTAGACAAAGCAAATCCCTTGTTACGCGCCAGAAATAGTATTAACTCAAATTCCTTTGGCTTTAACCTGATGGGGCTCCCATCGATTCTGACCTCGTGACTATTCTCGTCAATCGTTAAGTTTCCGAAATTCAAAGTAGACACGCCCTTGATCTGAGGAGAACTGTTCCCATTTCTTTCCGCCGTTACGTCTTCTCGAATCATCTCCACCCGCCGCAAATGGGCTCTAACCCGGGCCAATAATTCCCGCATACTGAACGGTTTCGTGATGTAATCGTCAGCCCCCATCTCTAGGCCCACGATCTTATCAATCTCCTCTGTCCGAGCTGTGAGCATCAATACCGGGACACTCATCTCTTTGCGCAGTATGCGGCACACCTCGAATCCATCCATGATAGGCAGCATCACATCCAGGATTATTAAATCAGGCCTGTCATCTCGAGCCAACTGTAAACCAGTTCGGCCGTCTTCCGCTGTCAAAACTTCATATTCCTGACGCGTCAAATTGTATTTCAACATTTCCAGCAATGTTGCATCGTCTTCGACAACAAGTATCTTATACACTATTTTCCCTCGCGTAGAGTTCGTCATAACCATTTTAGCGGACAGTAATGAGATGTTGCAACGTCCTCATTGGCAATCCGATACCGGTTCAAGTTTATATCTTCACGAAAAGTACTAGACACAACTGTTTTTTGTGCTATAATACGTTGTCAGCGCAGTTTCTATTTCCTAAGCCGCCGGTCGGCGAAAACACAAGGAGAAATGTATGTTAAATCTAGCTGTCTTACTTGAAGACACC
Source organism: Chloroflexota bacterium (assembly GCA_009937635.1). Taxonomy (GTDB): domain Bacteria; phylum Chloroflexota; class Anaerolineae; order Promineifilales; family Promineifilaceae; genus JAACFF01. Next base: position 9,029 of record JAACFF010000011.1, on the reverse strand, counting down.
GCCCGTGAAGTACCTGATCGAATTGCCGTCGTGTTCAACGAGATGAAATTCAATTATGCCCAGGTAAACGGTGCAGCCAACCAGGTTGCCAATGGGCTTACTGCTTTAGGCATTGGACGAGGGGACAACGTGGCCTTATCCTGTCCCAACCTCCCCTATTTCCCAATAGTCTATTTCGGTATTCTCAAAACGGGCGCCACTGTCGTTCCGCTTAACGTCCTGCTTAAAGCACGTGAAATCACCTATCATCTGGCAGATTCAGATGCTAAAGCATATTTCTGTTTCCAAGGCACACCAGAATTGCCCATGGGTCAGTTTGGACATGAGGGTTTCCAGCAAGTAGATAGTTGCGATCACTTTTTTATGATGACCGCGGATCCATCCGCGCCCTCTCCCATTGAAGGAACTAGAACCTTGGGCCAGCTTATGTATCAACAGTCTCCCGTCTTTGATACCGCCCTGACCGATCCTAGCGACACGGCCGTCATTCTCTATACCAGTGGCACGACAGGTCAGCCCAAAGGGGCAGAATTGTCTCATTCCAATATGGTCTTGAACGCACGTCTAGCGGATAGCATGTATCCAGCCGCAGAACATGATGTCACCTTGATCACCCTGCCCTTATTCCACTCGTTTGGTCAGACAGTCCAAATGAATTCCGGATTTTATAAAGGTATGACGCTGACACTCCTGCCCCGTTTTGATCCCGAGGCGGCTTTAGGAATCATGGAACGCGATGATGTCACCATCTTCATGGGAGTTCCGACCATGTACTGGGCCATGCTCAACTATCCCGATGCTGATAAGTTCGACCTTGACAAGATCTCTCGCAATCTTCGATTAGCTGGTTCTGGAGGATCTGCCATGCCCGTTGAAGTCATGAAAGCCTTCAACGATAAATTCTCAGTTAAAATCCTGGAAGGATATGGTCTCTCCGAAACAAGTCCCGTCGCCAGCTTTAGCCGCGTCGATATGCCGGCAAAGCCTGGATCAGTTGGACCGCCCGTCTGGGGTGTGAGCATCCGTATTGTAGACGTCGAGGGCAATGATGTGCCACAAGGTGAGATGGGCGAAATCCTTATCAAGGGACACTGCGTGATGAAAGGCTACTACAGACGACCAGAGGCAACGGCCGCGACGATACGTGACGGCTGGCTACATACCGGCGATATCGGCACTTTTGATGAAGATGGTTATATCTACATCACCGATCGGGTCAAGGATATGATAATTCGTGGTGGTTTTAACGTCTATCCGCGCGAAATCGAAGAGGTGATGATGACACACCCGGACATCAGTCTTGCCGCGGTTATCGGCGTTCCCCACGACAGTCATGGTGAAGAGGTAAAAGCCTTTGTCATTCTTAATGCAGGGGCAGAAACATCGGAAGCAGAAATAATGGCCTGGTGTAAAGCGAATATGGCCGCGTACAAATATCCACGCATCATTGAGATACGCGACACATTGCCCATGACAGCTACGGGCAAGATTCTCAAGCGCGAACTTCGCTCAGGCTAAATCCTCAAAAGTTAACGCCAAGGATTTACTGAAAAGAGGTTGCTCATATCAATGAACAACCTCTTCTACCTACTCCGTAGCCTTCAGACTAGGGTCATAATCTCACTTCCTCGACAGATGCTGATCAAAGAAGGCGCACGCCACACCGGGATTGTCAATTAGATACTGATATCCCCCAAAACGATGTGTCGAGTTCACAAAGAGCAGTTCCTGCGATCGCGGGGTTGATTCTGCCATATGTGATACATCATCAATGCTACCCCAGTTGTCGCCTGTGCCTTGAATAAACAAAACTGGGGCGTCTCCAGCGCTACTTGCCGCAAATGCCGGAAGGATTCCAGTTATTCTTGGCCCACCAAAAATCCGGTAGATCAATTCTGCCATTATACGAACGACGCCGCCGAAAATACCCAAGAAGTCTGATGCCAGCCGTTGCGAAAAGACCGCGGGGGTCATCGGTTGCACTGCCACCAAGGCTTTCACATCATCCGTCTGCGGCAGAGCAAAAAGCGCAGCATTTGCACCCATCGAAAAGCCCACAACCCCAATTCGACCATTGTCAACATCATCACGGCCGTCCAAATAAGTTATAGCACCTAACAAGTCCTTTGCTTCGCTTTGCCCAAAAGTGACCGGGCGTGCCGCAGCGCTCTGACCATGGTTGCGCAGATCAAAAGTCAAAACATGATACCCGCAATTGTGCAAGGCCTTAACGAGGCGCAGTAAATCAACCTGAGAACTACCAGTCACGTTGGCGAACAAATCCTCAGCAGCATACCCTAAGCGGCTCCATCTCCAACCGTGAACCAACACAATGGTGGCACCGGAAGGGTCTGAATCTTCCCTTGCCGCGATAAACCAGCCCGCTAATCGTACACCGTCGCGAGCGGGAAACTGTACCTCTTCAAAGTCTAGGCCGATATCCTCCGGTGTTGCCCATGTCCCCTGCCGCGCTGGGGAGATCATCAGTCGAGCAAGATAGAGTGCCGCGGCCGTTGCCACCCCAAGTACAAATCCAATCAGGCCAAAAAATAGTCGTAATGCTCGGCGAAACGTCATCTTTTGATTTTCTCCTTGCCCAATCCTAAAACATTATACCCAAGGTCACCTCTTGCGTGCAGATGACCGACCTCTGTATCCCATACAACAATCAACAACCCTGATTTTCTCTTGGCCTGACGCGCAAGTTCTTCAAACCAATCCTGATAACTACGGCTCTAGACTACACCCAGGAACAGATCATGCTCCCGATAGCCATCGGATGTAAGCGGATAGGCACGAATGAAATACTCCGAGGCCAGAAAGCGCCGCTGAAACCATTCTGGCAAAGCGCGCGAATTGCTGGTACCACCACCTTGGCTAGGGTGCTGGGCGCTGGCAAGGCGTTTCTTGTCCCAGTAATCGCGGTAATCAATTCGCGCATGTAGCTTCTTTGGTGGGATGCCCAACTTGGTGAAATCTATGTCTTTGTTTCTTCCGGCCTTGGTAGGGTCATGTCCGCGCAAACGCATGAGTAAAGTAAATATCCTGACCATTCGGTTTGGGAATGCAGTGTAATATAGCCGCTGTGGCTCATATGGCTCCAGTTCGATCTCAGGATATTTTTCTGGGTTCGACGCAGCAAAAAAGGCTGCAGTCGTGATTTTCCAACAATGAATGTGATCTGGATGAAAATAGCCTCCAGTCTCATCGTGCGTAATAATCACTTGCGGTCTAATTTGGCGGATCAATTGCACAACGCGGCCCACTGCCTCATCCTCATCCGCATTGATGAAAGCCTCAGGGTGTTTGTTGGCCGGATCACCAATGTAACCCGAATCACGATAACACAACATGTGCAACGTGCCTCCCAGTATCTCGACCGCTGAGGAGACTTCTTGCACGCGTACATTAACAAGATCATCCAGCATATGCTCATAGCCTTCTGCCACGGATCCCGCAACCCCGTCAGTGGCTATGGCAACATGTACATCTACACCCCCAGCTGCGTAGCGCGCCAGAGTTCCTCCCAATCCGAAAGATTCATCATCTGGGTGGGCAAGTACCGCCAATAACGTCCGAGTCATACTCCTCTACCCTGCAACAGCCTCGTATCCCACAAAAAATCAAGTTCAATCATAATCGATATTTTTTCCAAGCGCGACTGCCATACCAATTGCATGCTCATTGCTATGCGACAAGCTAATCGACCAGTGAAACAAACCTAAAGACTCGGCTAGCTTATTTGCCGCTCCATAAAGCACAAGTTGCGGCCGGCCTTGCTCATCGTTGACTATCTCAATATCTCTCCAACCTACATCTCCGATTCCTGTACCAAGCGCCTTTGCCACTGCTTCTTTGACCGCAAACCGCCCGGCCAAACTGGTCGCTCTTCCCTCACAATAAGCTTGTTCCCTTGCAGTAAAAATACGATCGAGAAATCGGACGCCCAGGCGATCGAGGCTTTGATTGATACGAGTTACTTCAATAATGTCCACGCCAACCGCTAATATCATTTCCACCACTTATAAATAACTTACACCTGAGTACAGGCAACTTAACATTGCTCAGATCTCACCGGGCCCGCCATTGCAACGACGAGTTGCTCGCTGCTAAGATACTTCTGAGCTGCGGCCTGTATTTGCTCTGCGCTAATACTGTGTATCAGATCAGGAAAACGTTGCAGGAAATCTAGGCCTAGATCATATAGCTCCATATCGACCATTGTATCGGCTATGGCGGTGTTAGTTTCCAGACTAACCGGTAGTGAACCAGCTCTGTACGATTGACAATCAGCCAGCTCAGACGGCACAACTAACTCATTTTGCATACGCATTATTTCCAGCTTGATCCCATCAACCGCATCTTCTACGTCTTCGGGTGCGGCACCGGCGTTAGCCGACCAGGGAGTTGGGCCAAGGCCGCCAGCAAGATGACTTGACGCATAATAAGCAAGCCCTTGCTCCTCTCGTAAATTCTGTCCAATTCTTCCCATCATTCCAAATTCACCTAGGATCGTATTCATTAAACTGGCATGGAGGTAATCTGGAGCAGCTCGACATGGACCCGGCAAACCCATCACCAGATCAACTTGTGTCTTGCCTGGCATCGTTATTTCCTTTTTTACTACAGTAACCGGTCTTGGCATTTCGGGAACCTGGGGTATGGGTTGCTGCTGTGCGCTATTCCAATCCCCCAATACATCGACAATCTTGGCCAAAGCCACCTCACTTCGGATTGCGCCCACAATGGCGACGATCATACCTTCCGGACCGAAATGATGCCTGTAGAAATCAACCAAATCATCTCGCGTAATCGAGACGATTGACGCGTCGTAACCGTGCACTGAACGGCCGTAAGGGTGATCTTTATACAACGTCTCCATAAAGCCAAGGCTGGCCATTCGCTGAGTATCATTCTCACGGATTTTCAGGCCTGTTAATATCTGTCCCCGCAATCGTTCGATCTGGGGCTCTGGGAACAGCGGAGTGCGTAAGGCACGAGCCAGGAGATCAAGAACCAGATCGATATCTTCCACAAGGCAGTGTCCCGAAAACTGAGTCAGATGCCGTCCGCCGCCGAAATCCAGGCTGGCGCCACATGACTCCAACAGCTCAAAAGTTTGATCGAAGTCGAGGCCCTGCATACCTCGCATCAGCATGTCGGCCGTAAAAATGGCAAGACCCGCCTTCTCAGTACTTTCTTGTAAAGCTCCAGCCCGAACGATTCCCTCAATCACTACCGACTGACTATTGAAATTCTCATACACCAAGATCGTAATACCATTTGGCAACGTTTCGCGACGGATTGATTCCGAACCGGGATACCGTTTATCTTGCATAATATTCCCAAGTTTAGCGTATCACTTCAAAATCTTGGCCGTTATCAGCGCCTAAATCAACAATGACTTCTCTGCCCCCATAGCCGTCGACGAGATCGTGAGCGCGAACGGTCACCTGTCCTCTCCCGCCTGGAATCCTGATATTTGCCTGGCTGCGGGTGAATGGTTGCTCATTCACATGGGGATGAAGAAGCAGACGAGTAAAGGGGCTGTCCGGATCAGGCTTCACAACTGTTCCATTCGGCAATACGACGTCCCAACCATCTGCGTAGTCCTCCCAGCCACTGTCCGGATGTTGTACGGTAACCGCAAATGTCCAGCTGCCAGCATCCGCCAGACGCGCGCTTACAAAGATTACGTCCGCGTTGGCGCCACTGCTTACTTCTACCGAATCATCAACAATCGTCGCCGTAACAGCCGGGGCTTCAAAGGTCTCTGTTGCCATAGCGGGCATTGCCGTGGGTTTTAGCGCAGGCTGCATGGATTCCTCTGTAGCTGTCTTGAAAGGCGTCGCCGCTACAGGTGGAGAACTTTCAGATTCCACTTCCTGTTCTTCAGTAGGGAAGGGGTTTTGTTCAAATTCAAAACCGCAGCCTGTTAGTAATAAGTTAGCAAGCAATCCTAAAATAAGCACACGCATCATAAAGCACACGTTCTCACCTCTCCAGCGGCTGGTACCAACCAACAGTGCGATTTTTCTTATTTAGATATTTCTGGCAAACCCGTTCCAGATCATCAACCCTGATCTTGGCTAATTTTTCCAAGATCGTCTCATACCAGTCACAATCTCCTACCGTCGATTCAGCCAAACCAAGTAGGTGCGCCTGTCCAGAGATGCTCTCTCCCGCCATCACAAATTGCGCCTTCGCGCGCTTAAGTGCTTTATCCAACTCGCGTCTTGTGATCGGGGAACTGGTCACACGTTCCAATTCAGCGTCCAACGCAGCCTCTACTTCTGGCAGCATACGGCCCGATCGCAACACAACATCTATGGTATAGAGAAAAGGATCCATTGTAGGCGCCATGCTTCCGCCTGCACCAGCAGCTAGCTCTGTGTTTACCATAGCCTTATAGAGACGAGAACTACGGTTCGAACCGCCTCCTGCAAACATTCCCAAACTGCTGCCCCCTGTAAAAGCTGCATTGAAAAGGGTCAATGCTAAATAATCTGGATGGGCCGCTTCTGGTGCACGATAAGCAAAAGTCAAATAGGCCGTATTCCCTGGTCCGCGAACCGTTATCCGGCGCTCAGATCGTTGCATCGGTTCCCCAATTGTTGCCAAAACGACGGGTTCTCCTTGAGGAATCGTCGCGAAAAAATTTGCGATGCGCGACAACATTTCCTTTGACTGAAAGTCGCCGACCGCGACCACAACCGCGTTATTTGGCACATAATGAGTTCGATAGTATCCACATAGATCATCGCGCGTCATGGAACGTAAGTCGACCTCGTTGCCGATCACCTCATGACCGTAGGGGTGTGCGTGAAATGCAGTCGCCGTGAGTTGCTCATTTAAGCGAAAACGGGGCTCATTCTCGTACATAGCCCGCTCTGACAGTATCACCGACCGCTCCAACTCTACAGACTCTGGTCCCATAATCGTGTTAACCATACGATCGGATTCCAACCGCAGGCACAAGTCGACCTGCTCAGCCGGTACAGTTTCAATATAAACAGTATAGTCGAGCCAGGTGAAGGCGTTCCAGTGCCCTCCCTCACGTGATATCAACCGGTCAAATTCGCCGCCTGCGAAGGTTTGGGTCCCGCCAAACATCAAGTGCTCCACCCAGTGCGAAATTCCTGTGATACCCTTTCGCTCATTACGACTGCCTACACGATACCAGACCATAAAACAAATGACAGGAGCATGGCTCATTTCTTTGAGCACCACGGTCAGTCCGTTATCTAGAACAGTTCTGCTGACGGGTCGATTCATTGTTTCTTCGCTCAAGCTGATACATGGTTTCTCGAAATAGAAGGGGAAATTATAGCTTGCTCCAGGTTTATGCAAAATCCTCACACGAGCATGTGGGGGTTCTTCCACGTCCCCAGCAAGTTATCCTTAAGTTGACTATGAAGCGATTCCGTGCCTAACGCCCACGATTTCAGCCATAATCGCCAGGGCAATTTCCTCTGGGTTTTCTGCCCCTATTGGCAAACCTATCGGTGCATGGATTCTGCCAATTTGCCCTATATCGAACCCCATCTGCTCCAATCGCTTTATCCGTTTCGTGTGAGTCTTCCGGCTGCCCAACGCGCCAATATAAAATACGCCACTGGGCAAAACGATCTCTAGCGCCTGATCGTCAATCTTGGGATCGTGTGTCAGCAATGCCACGGCCGTATCCGCTGTTAATTCAATTTCATCTAACGCTTTTTTAGGCCACTGTTGAATTAACTGATCCACATTAGGGAAACGTTCTGCGCTGCCAAAAGCGCGCCGCGGGTCCACAACAACAGTGCTATATCCTACAGACTTGGCCAAACTCGATAGAGCGACTGCCACATGTACCCCGCCGACTAAAACCAATGTTGGCGCCGGTTGATAGAGATCCATAAAAACTTCAACTTCTTCACTCAATGCAACTCTCTGAGTACGCTGCGTTTTTGCCATCTCAGCTTGTAGCGCCTCATCTAGATCGATGGAGAAAGAGCCAACGTAGTTTCCATCCCGTTGATAGACAATCCTTTGACCAAGCAGTTTCTCTGGACCGTCGATAACGATGATAATACACCCGGTCCAATCTTCCATCACATAATCACGCATCATATTGAAAGTCAGCTGATCTAAGATGTCAACAAAGATGTCGATATTACCGCCGCAGGCCAATCCCACGTCCCAAGCCGTCTCATCTGCTACACCAAAATGCAGCAATTGTGGTGTGCCAGTCTCAATCGTGATTCTGCCCGCCTCTACCACAGCTCCTTCCACACAACCGCCGCTGACAGAACCGCTTATGCGGCCGTCCGCAGTTAATGCCATCTTAGCCCCAACCCGGCGTGGTGCAGATCCCCAGGTCGCTACAACTGTTGCCAGGGCAACACCCGTCTCACCTTCTGCAAACCATCGTTCTAAATCATCAATGATTTCCTTCATGAACCACCTCTTCAGACAGATTCTTCTGCACCCAGTTCCATTGATATTGTAATTACAAAATTGTACGCCTGCTCTACCATCTTAACCAGAACCACATTCCAAACACGCTTAACACAAATCTGACATAACGTAGAGTTGCGAACAACCATGGAATCGGCCGCAACAACACAGCGACTCTGCAAGGTATACGACGCGGTTGAAGGGTACCGACGGCAAGCGCGAAAGCCCAAGGTAACTGCCGTTGATGATATCACCCTTTCCGTCAACAAAGGCGAGTTGTTTGGTCTGCTTGGATCCAACGGAGCGGGTAAGACCACTCTCGTAAAAATTTTATGTACGCTAATCATCCCCAGCAGTGGCGCAGCAACAGTGGCAGGTCACAACCTTACTGATGACACGTACCGCACTTACACTGTGAATACTGATCCGCTGGACGACGTCGATCTAACCAAAATTAAAAACTTGATCCCTACCTTGCAATATGTGTCATCAGATAAGGAACAAACTAGTGCAGGATGGCCTAAATAAACCAACAATTACAATTGCAAGGCCTTGCCCTGATAAGTCCAGCGAAAAGGCTTAGCCATCGTTTC
>JAACFF010000498.1 GCA_009937635.1 Chloroflexota bacterium | reverse complement strand
GGTCGGAGCACCCTTTGGGTGAAGCGATTGTACGTTCGGCCGAAGACAAGAAACTGCCTTTGAGTATGCCGGATGCCTTTGAGGGGATTGCCGGGTTTGGCATTTCGGCCTCCGTTGATGGGCATGCGGTGCTGCTGGGTAATTTGCGCCTGATGCAGCGCGAACAGGTGAACCTCAACGGTCTCGAGCCCAAAGCACAGCGCTTACAAGAGCAGGCGAAGACGGCCATGTGGTTGGCGGTGGATGGTCAAGCCTCGGCCATCATTGCCGTGGCTGACACGATCAAAGCGGGATCAAGAGAAGCCATTGCCCGATTAAAGGAGCAGGATTTAACCGTGGTCATGATGACCGGCGACAATGAGGCCACGGCGGCGGCGATTGCCGCTGAAGTGGGCATCGATCGCGTCTTCGCCGAAGTGTTGCCTGGAGATAAGTCCAGCTACGTGGCGCAGCTTCAGCAAGAGGGTTTAACTGTAGGCATGGTGGGCGACGGTATCAATGATGCGCCGGCCTTGGCTCAGGCCGACGTTGGTCTGGCCATTGGCACGGGAACAGATGTCGCTATGGAAACGGCCGATGTGATCCTCATGCGTGGCGATCTACGCAGCGTGCCCGAGGCCATTAAGCTTTCCAACGCCACCATGCGCAATATTCATCAAAACCTGGGTTGGGCCTTTGGCTATAATGTCGTGCTTATCCCCATCGCTGCCGGCATTCTGGCTCCCTTTGAGTGGGCGCCCGATTTCCTGCGCCAGTTGAACCCGATTTTGGCTGCGGGAGCGATGGCCTTTTCCAGCGTCAGTGTCGTAACCAACTCCCTGCGCCTACGCAGAGTAACGCTGGATTGACGATCACGAACACCGGGAAAACAGGATGCTTGGCAAGCTGTACTTTGTGATCGCGTGCGTAGAATAGTCGCTGCCGTGAATGATAGCCTTTGCGGCAGCTATCCCGCTTTCCACTGCCGGTCCGATCCCTTCTCCCATATCCTTGGTGGCCAATCCAGCGGCATCGCCAATAATAAATGCCTTATCTAGCTGCACTTTCTCGACGTTATGGCGCAGGTAGTATTGGTACCCTTTTGGGCGAAATGCAGAATCCGCTACAAGCGAGAGGTCCGCTAGCTTTTGTACAAAGTGCTCCCAATGATTTCGTATGGATTCTCCTCGGGACTTGAGGCCCGCGAACTTTCCGCCAATGCCCACGTTTAGAAAACCATTGCCCTTGGGCACATACCACGAGTATCCAGTCAATTTGCGATCAAAAAACCAAAGGTGGCAGCGCTCATCAGCTAAATCGTAGGCGAATTCTTCCTCCATACAGACAATTTTCTTCTCCTGCACCCTGGGATTGATCCCCTCAAATAACGTCCGGTAGACAGGGCAATAAGTGCCTCCCGCCCCTACTAAATACTTACATCTGTAGGCATCGTCTATAATGTAAAAACCGTCTTCGCGGCGAATGTCTCTTACTGCATGATGGAAGACAGGAACTCCGGAACGCTCAAGCAGCCAATGATCGAACTCAATTCTGCGGATAGAGTATTGGCGGGTCTTCACGAGGAGTCCAAAACCACGAATATGAAAGTTCAGCCTGTCAAACCTGACTAGGCTATGCGGGTATGAATCTATATCCATTTGGATATCGCGCATGACCTTTGGCGTGATCCAACCAGCACACAGTTTCAGGCGTGGAAATTCACACTTGTCGAGAATAATCGCTTCGATGCCCCCCAGCTTCAACTGCCGCGCACAGCTAGAGCCCGCCGGACCGCCGCCTACGATGATAACTTCCGCTTCAAACATACCTCGATCTTTTAGATGATGCGGCAGTCGGGTTGTCTTCTGCCATTCTTGGTCATGACTATTTGCCAAAGTTGGGCATCTCGCGCACGAAAACCGCCGGCAGCGCTGAGGAGATAATAGCGCCACATACGGCCGAAACGCTCGCCATATTTCTGCTGCAAATCAGGCCACGCGCTTTCAAAGTTATCGTACCAGGTCATCAACGTCTTATCATAGTCCGGCCCCATGTTATGCCAATCCTCCATCACGAATAAGCCTTCCAGGGCCGTGCCTAGCTGGGCGATGGAGGGCAGCATACCATTGGGAAAGATATATTTCGTCAACCAGGCATTAGCGGCGGTAACGCTCTCGTTGCTGCCAATCGTGTGGATGAAGGCGATCCCATCATCTTTGAGGGTGCGGTCTACGACCTCCATGTAAGTTCGGTAATTTTTATATCCGACGTGCTCCATGATGCCAATAGAGATCACCCGATCATATTGGCCCTGCACCTGGCGATAATCCTCCAATTTTAGCTCGACGGGGAGCCCCTTGTATCGTTCTTCTCCGTACGCGACTTGCTCTTTAGAAACAGTTACGCCGGTGACATGGGCGCCATATTTTTCGGCCGCATATCCGGCGAACGCTCCAAAACCACAGCCCAATTCCAAAACGGTCATGCCGGGCTGGAGTTCAATCTTCTGGCACACCATCGCCAGTTTCGCTTCTTGGGCCTCGTCGAGGTTTGTGGCGTCTCTCCAGTAGGCGCACGTGTAATTCATTCTATTGTCCAACATGGCTTCAAAAAGATCGTTGCCGGTGTCGTAATGCTCTTCGCCGATTTGATAGGCGCGGCTGATTTTTTGTAGATTGATAAGTTTCGACTGCAAGAAGTACCAGGCGATTTTCCAATTGCCTTTTACTTCTTCCCTGAGGTTGGTGTGTAATACGCGGTCGAATAGCTGGTCGAGGGCTTGACAATCCCACCAACCATCCATGTAGGATTCGCCCAAGCCGAGCGCCCCATCGCTCAAGACCCGTCTATAGGTCCTGTTATCGTGAAGCTGAATATCATAAGGATTTGGACCATTGATACGCACGCCTATCGAATCCAGCAACTCGCGAACAACCTTTTCTTCATTGCTGCCAGCCATGATATACCCCCTAATGCGTATCCTAGTTATCAGGTAAACAAGGTTGCGAAATCAGTGCCGTCCGGTTTCATTGAGATCTTGAAGACGCAGTTACAGAACCTTGCATTTAGCATATTGTATTAGTAATAATCGATGTCGTTTGATGCCGTTTTTTTTATTCCGGAAACGGCATCGATTTTTAAGGTTAGATTTTATCCTGGATTATGGTATCTCGCCTCATCGAGTTGGCAATAGAGGATTGGGGGAGCTTAAAACTGGACAGCAACTGGCTGGCTGGAGTGAAGCATAGGGAGGAGGAACTGTGAATGGTTGTCATATCCTGATTATAGAACATGTGTGCTATCAAGTCAAGAAGGGAAGTATCAGGCTGTGTTGCAAAATTTTTTTGAGCGGATTATCTTCTTCACATCATCTTCAATCAAGGAAGTAACCACGTGGAGAATCCATTCAAGGGCCGTCACTTCCAGTTGGTTTAGCCGTGTAGGTCAGAAAACGGTCGTTTCGGTCCACCATGCTTGCTCAAGAATCATATTGGATTCTTGCAACAAAGCCGGCGTATGGAATAACAAGAGTGCTACTTCTTTGCCTGTGGCAATGGTCAGCATTTGCTGACAGGCGTTAGTGAAACTGCTATTATAGCAGATAAGGTTTTACGATTATTGAGTGTGGTTCAGAAGCTGAATTCACTGTAGAGATGAAATAACAGGAAAATACTACTTCGTGACAAACAGCCGATTTCACTATGTCTGAGCGTGAAAAGATAGAACAGGCTATCGCCGCTCTGGAAGCGCAACGTGACAGCCTCGGAGATGAGGTTATCGATGTAGCCCTGGCCCCACTGCGTGAAAAATTAGCCACACTTCAACAAGATAAGCCTACAGCAGTATCTACTGTTGAAGGTGAGCGGCGTGTGGTAACTGTACTTTTCTGTGATGTTACCGGATCCACTGCCATGGCCGGAACGCTCGATCCAGAAGTGTGGACA
>JAACFF010000116.1 GCA_009937635.1 Chloroflexota bacterium | reverse complement strand
AACCTGTCAGCCAGCAGACGCAGTGTCCAATGGTCATAACCTTCTGGTGGATCACTGCAGGTTAAGGCGATCAGATGCGCTTCGACTTCACCATCGATCTTGGGCTTCGCACCAGGGCGTGATTTTTCATAGAGCGTGCCGCCCAACCCCTCGGCAAAGTAGCGCTTTTTCAGGTTGGAGACAGTGCCTGGGCTGACCATCGCGGCTTCGACAACTTCTCTGACCTTACGCTTTTGACCTTGGCTACGATCTAAGAGCAGCAACGTTCGCGCCCGAGCAATGACGCGGGCAGAATGCGTACCGGACTTTATCAATTGTTCAAGTTTTGTTCGTTCACTCTTTTCTAGAAATATATGCTGATGTTTACTCATGCCCCAATTTTGGGCATTTATCAAATTTAATCAATATTTAGCTTAACAGAGCACTAGGTTGCGATCAAGCTGGATAGCTTGAGTTACGAAGGAGTAACTTATGCAGAAAATTGTTGAATGTGTCCCCAATTTCAGCGACGGGCGTGACCCGGAGATCTACAACGCGATTGCTGATACGATTCGTAACGTACGCGGCGTCAAGGTACTGGACGTAAGCACCGATGAAGATCACAACCGGTCTGTCATTACAATGGTTGGCCAGCCGGCAGCCGTAGAAGAAGCAGCCTTCCGGGCCATTAAACAAGCGGCATTGCTCATAGACCTGGAGGTGCATGAAGGTGAACACCCGCGCATAGGTGCTACCGATGTCTGCCCTTTTATCCCTGTAAAAGGTATGACCACGGCCGATTGCGTGTCTATTGCCAGGCGTCTTGGCCAGCGTGTGGGCGAAGAACTGGGGATCGCCGTCTATCTATATGGGGATGCTGCCACACGACCTGAACGTAGGAAATTGTCCACTATTCGTAAGGGGGAATATGAGCTGTGGAAGGACAGGGTAGGTGTTCATCCAGAGCACGCGCCTGATTTTGGACCGGCCGAAGCGAAGTCGTGGGGGGCAACGGTCATTGGAGCACGGCCGTTCCTCATCGCTTATAACCTTTATCTGAACAGTGACAACGCGGAGCTTGCCGACCAGATCGCGCGCAATATACGCTTCATTGGCGGTGGTTTGCGCTTTGTGCAGGCCAAGGGTTTTCTGGTTGAAGGGCAGGCCCAGGTTAGTATGAACCTCACCAACTTCGCCAAGACTCCCATTTATCGCGTGCAAGAAATGGTACGGCGTGAAGCAGCCCACTATGGTTTGACTATCACCAAAGCCGAGCTGATCGGCATGACACCCCAACAAGCACTGATCGATGCTGCCAAGTATTATTTACAGTTGAGCGATATGAAAGACGGCCAAATCTTAGAGCATAGATTGCAAGAGGCACAGGATGAAGAAACGGAATTGACGCCCTTTGAATTTGTAGAAGCGACAGCCTCCCCCAAGCCGACCCCGGGTGGTGGCTCTGTAGCCGCGCTGGCTGGCGCACTGGCGGCAGCCCTGACCCAAATGGTGGCTGGGCTGACAGCCGGTCGCAAGAAATATGCGGATGTAAACGACCAGGCAGAAACAATCCTTCAGGAGGCGAGTGAACTGCGTGAATCTTTGACAATAGCGATCGCCGAGGATGCAGCGGCCTTTGATGCAGTCATGGCCGCCTACCGCAATAAGGATTTGAGTGGCGAGCAAAAAGCGGAGGCCATTGAAGAAGCGACGATTGAAGCGGCAATGGTGCCCTTGCGCGTTGCTGAGCTCAGCCTCCAGGTCGCTCAATATGCCAGCACTATTTCACGAATCGGTAATGCCAATGCCGTCACCGATGCGGCTGCAGGTGCGCTGATGGCCCAGGCGGCTGTGCAGGCGGCTGCTCTAAATGTCAGAATCAACGCTGCAGGCATCCAAGATCGACAATTGGCTTCTGTATTAGAGGCCAAAGTGTCGAATATGGAGGGCCAGGTAGACGAGATAGCGGCTAAAACGAAGACCGTAGCAGCGGAACGAGGGGGATTCTAATTTTGCGCAACCTCAATCGCCGGAGGCTGCGCGGCCTACTTGTTGTAGGGTTGCTGCTGCTTGTTGTGGTCACGTCATGCCAGTCGACGGACGATCTCGCAACGGCCAGCCCGCAAGTTGTATCGGTACAGCCGGCTACGGCAACTGCCTTGCCCACGGCCACTTTGCTTAGCCCTGTGGTCAATACGGCGACGGCTCCCGCTGCTGAACCATTGGAGTTACCGGCATTTTCACTCGTTGACGTCCCGCCAACAATTCCGCCAACGGCCACGACAAAGGAGGAAACGGCGATTGATGCTAAACCGGCACCGACCGGCACGCTGTTGCCAACAGCAACGCCGATGCCAACTGAGACGCCGTCACCTACGCCCCCGCCAACGTTCACGCCGCCGGCCTTGCCCTTTACATCGCTGAATGAGCATTACTGGTTGCGCCGGCCTATTGCCGAAGGCGGCACCGTCTGGACCGATAAGAGCTATCCATACGGCGGAACGCGTGGAGGAACGCTGCGCCCCCATCATGGCGTGGAGTTTTACGTGCCAACTGGCACTGAAATCCTCTCCGCCGCCAGCGGCACGGTGCTCGTCGCTGGCAAGGACGACGAGATAACCTACGGCCCGCATGATAACTTCTATGGTAAGCTCGTCGTCATCGAACTGGATACTACATTCCTTGGCCAACCAGTTTACAATCTTTATGGTCATCTGTCTGAAATATTGGTGAGCGAAGGGCAACATGTGGATGCACAAGAGATCATTGCTCTCTCTGGCGCCAGTGGGGTCGCCGATGGCCCGCATTTGCACTTTGAGGTGCGCGTGGGGCAGAACAGTTATACCAATACTCGTAACCCCTTACTGTGGCTTTACCCATTCCCTGAACATGGAACGGTTGCGGGGCGGGTGGCCTGGCCAAGCGGCGAATTGCTGCATGGCGCGCAAATCTTTTTACGGCGTGTAGACGCCGGGTCCAAGTATGCGGAAACAAGCAGTTATGCCAACCGCAACAACGAGCTTAACAGCGATGAGGGGTGGGCGGAAAATTTCGCCTTCGACGACGTAGTCGCGGGTTACTACGAGATTGAGGTACGTCGAGGCGCCAGAAAAATCACAGAAGAGATTTGGGTCTACCCCTATCGCACGAGCTTTGTTGATATTACAGTAGATTGGTGACCAATGATCAGCGGGTTATACCGAGCTGGCTGGCCGAAAGGCGATCTAACCAGCGGTCAGGAAGCCAGCGAGGGATTAGCCAGCCTGTCAGCCGCTTGCGTGGTACGGCGTAACGGGTCTTAGGGTGCTTGTTTTCCAGCGCTTTGCAGATAGCCTCGACCACCTGTTCAACCGGCAAACCAGTGCGCTCTCGTTCGGCCAGCTGTGCTTCCAGATTGGCGAATAACGTCCCGTAATCCGTTTGGGCATAGCGTTGTATCTGCTCCTTGTATTTGTCTTTGATGGGCGTGCGCGTGGTTCCAGGCTCTATGACGATGACATCGACGCCGTAGAGCATTAGTTCGCGTCTCAAGGAGTCAGATAACGCCTCCAGCGCATGTTTTGAAGCTGCATAGGCTCCCATAAAAGGGTAGGCAATCTTGCCACTGACTGAGCTGATATTGATCACGCGACCCGGGGGGGTGGGCACATTTTTGCGTGCGCCTAATAAGGGCAGAAATCGCTGGGTGACATCCAGCAGCCCGAACACATTGACCTCAAATTGTGCCTGGAAATCCTCCAGGGGAGTGACCGAAAGGGGACCAGGGATGACGATGCCGGCGTTGTTGATCAGGGCGTAGAGACCCCTCTCTCCGACAATTTCTTGCACTTGCTCGACGGCCGTTCCAATCGCCTGGCCATCGGTCACGTCGAACAGAAGTGGAGTGAATGCTTCGCCAAATTCCAGCTGCAACCGTTGCGCGTCTCCTGCTTTACGGACGCTGCCTAAGACGTGATAGCCGCGACGCAGCAGTTCGGCCGCGGTTGCGAAGCCGATGCCCGTTGAAACACCCGTGATAACAATATGCTTCATCACCTTAATTCCATCCTTTGCCCAGCAAGTAGCCGATAAGGGCCAGGATAATGCCCTCCAACAGGATCAATCCAGTCCACAACATGCCAAAATCAAACCAGAACTGCTCCGGAAAGAGGCGGATCAACGAATCAGTGTAAGCAAAAGTCCAGGTGCCGGAGGAAAAGAAAAGATTATGGAAGAGCGTGAAGGCGAGCCCCCAAGCCACACCCATAAAAACCATAACGGCGAAGACGATGATCACGGTCAGCAGGCCGCCCTGTTGGATCGCTTTTGCACCCAGGGAACGTGTTTCTGCACGAGCCAGCAAAAGGATCAGGCCGCCGATAACGATGATCGCCAGCACCCACAGAAACGTCTTGAACGCATCGGCCACAACCTTTACATCGAGCATATGGCCGATTTCCCGCTCGTTGTAAAGTGGCTGGTCGCTGCCAGGCAGGCGCAAATCCTCCAGTAAATAGATGACCTCGTGGGCAGGTTCCGGGCGCTGCAAGTAACCCAGTGTAGCGTCAGCCAGCCCCAGGCGTTCTTCCAATGTGAAGCCAAAGCGGTCGGGCGCGATCCGGCCATATTCAAACTCAGGATAACTGGGGCTGTTCCAGGAAATCAGCAGCCGTACAGTTCCCAAGGTGAGTAAAAAAGGGATAGCCAGGACGACTAGCCAGCGAATGATCGAATATAGTGATTTATTTTGCACTGTTTCCTTCTCCGTTGAATGCAGCAGCCATTTATTTCAACCAATCAATCCAGGTGCCTATGCCGGGACCTGCCACTGGTCACTCGCCACTCACCACTATGCATGTCACCTAAGGCCCCAGGCCAGGTAGCCTTTCCGGACCTTCTTCAAGCAAGAAGCGGATGACCAGCGAATCGACGATTATCTCCACTGGCGCTCGCTCATCGGTGAAGATAGTCTCGCCAGCCACGGCAGGCACCAGGTGCGTCACGGCCGTTTCCAACGCTTCGCGCAGCAATGGATCAGCCTGCAGTCCTAGTTGATCGAGACCGGCGCGCAGGTTGCCGGCCGTCGTCGGTTGCACTGTCGCCACCAGGATCGTATTTAACGCGCCTGGCACATCGATGGCATGAACCGATGGAAAAACGGTCTGTAATGTGGCGACGATGGCCTGCACCAGACGACGATCGTTGGGCGCCCGTCCCACATTAACGGCCAGAACCCCTTCATCACTCAGGTGCGCTTTTACTTCCTGAAAGAACTCCTGGGTTGTAAGATGCCAGGGGATGTAAGGCACCTTATAAGCATCCAGGGTGATCACATCATATTTCGATTGTAGCTGATTTAACTCGTAACGGCCGTCGCCTACGATCGCGTTAATATTGGCATCATCAAGCGCAAAATAATCCCGTCCCGCCTGCACAATAGCCGGATCAAGCTCAATGCCATCCACTGCGATTGGGCCGAAGACCCTGGTATACTGCTTGGGGATTGTGCCCGCAGCCAGGCCGATAACGGCTAGATTATCCACGCTGGCAGGTCCAGGATTAAAAAAAGGAGCGGCTAACATGATGCTCCAAACTGAGACGCGCGGCACGCGCCCTCCATCACAATAGAATGAGTGGTACGCCTGTCCTTCATTGAGAAGAAGATAATTGCAATCCCCATCACGGATAACTTGTACATAATTGTACGCAGATTCCGTTTCGAAGAGCTGCCCTTCATAGCCCTTGATACTGCCCTGGGTCCATGTCCAGACAAAGGGCGCTAAGATGAGGGGCAAAAGCAGGGCAATCGACCCCGTACGGCGGTCGCTGCGCCACAAGCCAACTAAGCCCACGAGAAGCAGTAGGCCCCCAAACAGCACGGCCGTCACGCGCGAACCAGCCAGGGGGATCAGTAATAATACGGGCAGGTAAGTTCCCAGAATGCTGCCCCAAGTGGAAAGCGCATAAATACGGCCGCTGATCCGTCCTGCCTCTTGGACATCTCGCACCGCAAGGCGCACAGCATAGGGAGAGACACAGCCTAGAAATGTGATCGGTAGGGCCAAGGTAAAGAACACACCCACCAGAGAACTAAGAAGAGCCCCTACATTAATCGCCGCCAGCGCGGCAGCGGACGTGCGCAATAAGACGCTGGTCAATAACAGGAAGAAAACGCTGCTGAAGCCGGCTACGCTGACCAATGCGTAGAAAGTCGCATGATAAGGATAGCGGTCGGCCAGCCAACCCCCAAGAAAATAACCCGCTGTGAGGAAGAGTAGCACCAAACCAATTACGTTGGCCCATACCAGATTGGACGTGCCATAGACCGTTTGCAGCATACGGCTTGTTGTAAACTCGACGGCCAGTGTGCTCATACCGGCGATAAAAACGGTAAAGAAAAGATACTTGCGACTTGGGCCGCTAGAAAGCGTCGGTTCAGCCACGTGAATTGTCGGTTTCTCCTTTTATTCCCCTGAAAGTTTTCTATAGTGTCTCTGTACACTCTCTACGCTTGTTGTGGACAATGTATGCGCAGAGAAGACACAAAGAGCGTAGAGGAATTCCAACGATTATTTATCGATCATATGGCCAGTATCGACCTTGCAAATAAGATCGCACTGATTATAACCGGGAGTGGAAGGAGAGCTAATCAGCAGAAAAATACGGGCGCATTTCCGCGGCCGTTTTCCCTTCAATATTTTGGAAAATGACGACGAGCGGCTGGTCGTATACTGTGAAGCTCTCGTCGAAACGGCCGCCATTGAATCCCGGTAACCCGTTCAGATATTCCCCAACGAATAAGGGGGGCTGCAATTCTGGCCAGACGAAAGAATCTGGTTTTAAGGTCACGCCCAGCAGGTTTGGTGCGCGCATGTTGGCGAAGACGGGTTGGTATCCTAAGGTGCCGTCAAACAACAGTTGGTGAAACTGGCCGGAAAGCGGGTAACGATGTTCTAAACGGGGCACGACACCATAAATTCGATTGGATAAGATGGCGACATAGCTGGCTTGTTCTAACAGTTTGAGATTTTGGGCCAGCTTCTCCTCCGAATCCCGTTCGTCCGGTTCGGTGAGCCAGGTTAGCTGATCGTGGTCATATTCTGTGCGACGCCGCAGTTGTCCGTCAATAGCCATTGTCGTGGGCAGAGAATCATCCCATTGTTCGCTGGCAAAAAGCGTATCACCGTCTACGTTGGCGTAGATCCAACGCGAAGCAAGATTCCAGGGATGATCGCTGCTATATATGTTCACAAAGCCTAGCGCGTAGACGGCCGTAACGGCCAGCACCAATCCCGCCACAAGGACGCGACCAGACCGGTTGTGCCATCCCCAGATCAACGCCGCCGCGTAGAGCATCAGAAACGGCGTTAACGGCAGCAAATAACGCATGAACTTGACGTAGAAACTGCCCGTGGTTAGAAAGAATGGTAGCGTCCAGGCCAGTAAGACGAGAGCAGCATCTGCAGCGGGCGTGATAACCCTACGTTCCCCATGAGAATGGGCGCTAAAACGTTGCCCTGTGTAAAGGATACCCTGCCAGATTGCCCATGCGAAACCGGCAAAGGCAAATAGGCCCAGTAACCAGCCCATACCCCAGCGCAATTGCATTTCAATTGGATAGAGATAAGGATAAGTTCCCGTATATTGGCGCGTAAACCCAAGATCGGCGTCGCCCCGCACCATGCCACCCTGTTTGAAGATATTTTGCAGGTAGCAGGAGCGCCAATCCAGGTCGGGGATGGTGATTGGGCCGAGGTGCAAAGCCGGTGTCAGCGCTTCACAGCCCAGGTCAAGAATAGCAAAGGGGTTCGTAATAAAAAAAACGACAAAGGCCGCAAGCAATGACACACCCAGGAGCCGCCACCGCTGGCGCTTGCTGCCCAACCAGATCGCCGCGGTGAGCGGCAGAAAGAGCATGATCGCCGCGAATTTTGAGCCTACAGCCAAGCCTATAATGGCAGCCGCCAATAAAATATTACATGTCAGCGAATGGCAGCGCGGGAAATTATGAATATTCGATTTGCCAGTTGTCTTATGCTCGCTGGTACGTTTTTCTGCTGCGCCAGCCACGCTGCGGACCATGAAATAAAGAGCCAGAACGACGAAGAAAGCGAGGAAGGGATCGGAGGTGAAAAAATGAGACAACTGAATGTGCATCACATTCAACGTCAAAAAGGCGGCGGCCAATAAGCCTACCTGCGGGCTGTAAACCCGCCGTCCAATTAAAAAGAGGACCAGGATGGTAGCGGCATCAGTCAGACCGGTCAGAGCGCGCGAAACGGCCGTCAGATGCCGGAATTCGATGGCGTTGCGGCTATTTAGGACATCTCTCGTTAGCAGCCAATCCTCAGGGAGCAATGCCTGTAAACCTGGATTTATTCCTTCTGCTAGGCGAGTAGCGGCCACGCCGAGATAAAGCGGGAAATGTCCGTAGGCAAATTTCCGTGCTTCCCCTTGATGCACTACGATACCATCGCTTTCTCCACCAGTGGGCCAATAGAAGGGGTTAAATGAGGTCTGTACAGGATCGAGCGCACTGCGCCAATCAGACGGCCACTCGATGGTCGTTGCCACCCAGGTGATATATCGTTCATCCGGATGGTAATGATTGTAATCATCCCAGTCGAGACCAGTCCAGCGCAAACCCAAAGCAACGATCAGGATTATCGCCAGTAGGAGCCATTGTATCCAACTACGCATATTACCGATTGTAGCCTGCCCCATTCTTTGGGGCACACAAATTTAGTTGATCGTTCTCAGGAGGGTTGGAAGTGTCAGAAGCCCGGTTATTAAACATGCAGCCGGCATTCTCAAGCGCAAAGACCGGGTTTTGTAGAGGTAAAGAAACAGGCTGAAATCTGTATTCCAGCCTGCTCTCGAATTCAAAACAGATGCGGAGATTTTCGTTCTAGAACTCTTCTTCGCTTTCCTTGCTGATAACCTCCACGGCATCGGCATCGAGCTCTTCCATCTCCTCTTCCTCGCCTTCCTCTTCCTCTTCCAATGTGGCGCGAATGGTCTGGAAGCGCGCGACGAGGGCATCGTCATCTGCCAAAATGGTAACGCCTTCCGGCACATCGAGATCGCTGATATAAATGCTGTCTGTGGGTGTAGCGATGAGCGCAAGATCGACCTCGATTTGAGAAACTAGCGCATCCGGCAAACACTCGATTTCTACGCTGTACATTGATTGGGCGATCATGCCCTCGCCTGTTTCCGCGACGGCTGACAGGCCAACAGTCACCAGGTCAGCTTCTGACCTGATTGTCGCCGTCATATCCACTTCCATGAAGTCAACGTGCAATACATCCCGACGTGTCAGGTGCTGTTGGATCTCACGAGCCAGGACAATGTACTCTTTGCCTTCCACGTCCAATGTTGCCAACTGGGTCATGCCGGCGACGCGCAAGGCACGACGCAATTGTATTTCTTCCATCTGGACATGCACAGGCTCTGACTGGCCATAAACGACACCAGGTACATACCCCTGGCGGCGCAATTGTTTCACTTTCTTGCCGGTTACCGTGCGCGGTTCGGCAGCAATCGTTACTCGATCAGACATCTTACTGTTCCTCGCTTGTAAACTCCTCTTGCGGGAGGGTTGGTTTTATCGCAAACACCAATTCGGCTATAATTCCGTTGCCTTGATAAAGGACATGAAAGTATACCGCTTCACGCCAAATCGTCAATCATCTGTTGGACAGGAAACTAATTTATCATTGTAGACTTATTGGGCAAAGAAATCAACTAGTGGAGATAACCCATGACGCAAGCCAATGGCTCTGACTTAAGCGGCTATTACCAGCAAATTCAAGAGAACGGCCGCCTTCCTACTGTGGATGTGGCCCAGCGATGGAATGAGGCAGTATTGCGCACCCTTAGCCTGAACCTGGATCGACGGACTAAGAAACGCCTGGGCAAAGCTTTGCCCGATGAGCTGGCATATTTTCTATCGCGAACATTCTGGCTGGTCCATTTTCGCGATGGCAACAAAAGCGAGCAAGAATTCCTGAAGGAGGTGGCCAGACGCAGCGGCAGCACCGATCCTAAATTTGCTCTTTTGCCAACCACGGCCGTGTTGCATGAGCTAAAAGCTTATACGGGGGACGAGGTTAGCGATGCTGTGGCCGATTCGCTAGCGCCAGAGCTAAGCGAGCT
The DNA here is from genome assembly GCA_009937635.1 of Chloroflexota bacterium. Classification (GTDB taxonomy): domain Bacteria; phylum Chloroflexota; class Anaerolineae; order Promineifilales; family Promineifilaceae; genus JAACFF01. Next base: position 4,928 of record JAACFF010000116.1, on the reverse strand, counting down.
GTGGCAGAAAGCGTAGGCCATATGGCTGCGTCCCAGCCGTCTGGCCGGATGGGGCTGTCGTTTGTGCCGAGAGCGCGAACGCGCATCAGACAACGAAACCAGGTTTGACAAAAAAACCATTTCTTTCACTGGCGCTGCTTCTCCTGGCTATCCTGGCCCTCCTTGCGGCTGGCGCCTTATTGGCTCAACACAACTATCTCACGCGAGGAATCCCCGCTGAATTGCCAACTCCCATTGCCCACGGTGGACCACGCCTGGCCATAAACGCCTCCCTGAGCCAATACGGTGCCACCGATCTAGAAGAGACATTGGCCCAGATCAAGGCCTTGGGCATAAACAGTGTCAAGCAATCCTTTTATTTCACTGAAGCGTTTGATTGGCAGGAAACGGACTCTCTTTTCGAAGCTGCAGCCGCTCAAGATCTAACGTTGGTGCCTTTACTGGATGGCGACCCTGCGACCCGGTTTTCGCCACCGGCTGATCCCGCGGATTTTGCTGAATGGGCTGCCGAATTCGCCGGGCGTTACGGAGAGGCGGTGGAAGCCTATATTATCTGGGACGAACCCAATCTCTCGTCTCATTGGGGACAACAACAGGTAAATGCCAATGAGTATGCGGCCCTGCTCTCCGCCGCCGCTTCGGCCATTCGCCGCGTCGACAGCAATGCGGTCATTGTGGCGGCGCCGCTGGCCCCCACTAGTGAAACTGGCCCGCAGAATCTGGCTGATGATTTGTACTTGCAAGAATTATACAATGCCGGCGTGGCGTCGTCCTTTGATGTCGTGGCGGGAAAGCCCTATGGTTTCGACACGGGCCCGGAAGATCGTACCGTTGATCGCAATACTCTCAATTTCAGCAGGGCGATTCTATTGCGCGAGGTCATGGAAAGGAACGGCGATGGGCACAAGGCGCTGTGGGCTGGCAACTGGGGATGGAGCAGCCTGCCTGCCGCCTGGCAAGGCTCACCGTCATTATGGGGGCAAGTGGATGAAGCACAACAAGCGGCTTGGACCGCAAGTGCGCTGGAGCGTGCCAGGCGAGAATGGCCATGGATGGGTATGATGTTCTTGGAGAACTGGGAACCAGGAGGCGGGCCGGGCGATCCGCGCTGGGGCTTCTCCGTCGCCAGCCGCGAGACGGCCAGGGTTTTACAGGAGTACCAACAATCTATCGATCCCTCCGTCGCTTATCCTGGATTTCACCTGGCGCAACCCGGCGATCCCTCCCAAGTCTATGAGGGGGGTTGGCGTTTCTCCCCTGACTATGGGGCCGACATCAGCCAGTCTTCGGAGGGGCAAGCGGCGGATCGCGTCACTTTTACTTTCTGGGGGACCGACGTTGGTCTTCGGGTTCGTCGCGCGAACTTTCGAGCCCGGCTCTACGTAACCATCGACGGCCAACCGGCCAATGGGTTGCCACGCGATGAGAATGGCGCTGCCTTGGTGCTCACTTCTCCCGATCCGGCCGAGGACTATATAGCTATCGAGCAGGTCGCCGGGAATTTAGATGCTGGACATCATAGTATGGTTGTCACTGCTTCTCGTGGTTGGGATCAATGGGCCCTAAACGGATTCAGCGCCGGTTATATGCCGCATCATCGCTTGTGGATATGGGTTCTTTTGCTAGCTTCCGCTGTCTTGCTGGTTCTGGCGATTATCGTTGCTCGTCATGCGGATTGGGAAATTCAGGGCCAACGTGCGCGAGAAGCTTACGATCGATTGGGCGATCGTGGGCAATTGCTGTTTACGGCCATTATTGCTGCCCTTGTGTCGCTGACAGGATGGTTAACCTGGGGGGAACAGTTGGCCGGCATGTACCGGCGCCTGGGAGATGGGGGGCAGCTGGCCATCACTGCGGCAGCAGCCTCGGTGTTTTATGTAACCCCTGTGTTCTTCCTATACATCTTGGCCTTGGTTACTTTGCTTTTGCTGGTCACGTTACGACCAGCTTGGGGCCTGGTTTTAGTCGCCTTCTCATTCCCCTTTTATGTACCGCAACTTGCCAAGCCAATTGCTGCCTACCGATTTTCCCCGGTGGAGGTGTTCACGCTATTGACGCTGGCCGCATTGCTCTTACGCTGGTCATTTGCTGTCGTTAAGCGTTGGCGGGCAGAGGGGCAAGTTGGCTTTTTATCTGGACGATTGCCCGTTCATGCTGCTGACTACGCCGTAATGATTTTTGTGGTTGTTGCGACACTTTCACTCTTTTTTACTGAGCGACTTGGCGTGGCCACCAACGAATGGCGTACGGTTATTTTGGTCCCTGCTCTTTTCTACCTTACTTTTCGCGCTATTCGTCCCCATGAAAAGGAGATGTGGTTTATTCTAGATGCCTATGTGCTGGGCGGCCTTTTAGTCGCCATCATTGGGCTGTGGCAATATGCTACCGGGCAAAATCTGATCGCCGCTGAGGGTGGGCTAATGCGTCTGCGCTCAGTTTATGGCTCTCCCAATAATGTCGCGCTTTATCTGGGGAGAATCTTCCCGTTGTTGGTAAGTATGATCCTGCTTGGCTCCGCAGCAGGGCGTCGTCGCTGGTTGTATGGCGTGGCGATCATGCCGCTGGGGCTGGCTTTGCTGCTGACATTTAGCAAAGGGGGGCTAGTATTAGGCGTGCCGGCTGGATTGCTCGTTGTATTTTGGATCTGGCTGCGGCACAACGGCCGTTCCCCCTGGCCCTGGGCGGTCGCTTTTGTCGCGCTTGGGGCTGCCGCTTTATTCCTGGCTCGCCAGGTTCCGCAGCTGGCGCAGCGCTTAGACCTTTTCGGCGCAACCGGGGTCTTTCGTGTCAATCTTTGGCAAGCAAGCCTGGAAATGATCCGCGAAAATCCACTACTGGGTGTGGGCCTGGATAATTTCTTATACGCTTATCGTGGCCGTTATATCCTTGATGCAGCGTGGCAGGAGCCAAATCTTAGTCATCCGCACAACATTGTTCTTGATTTTGCTACGAGATTGGGATTGCTTGGGCTTTTAGCCGGTGGCTGGATGATCTGGGTACTGGCGCGGACGCTCAAGCGGGCACTCAGCAAAGTTTCTGCCCAATGGCTGCCAGTCGCCGCCGGTTTTAGCGGCGCTTTAGCGGCGATGCTTGTGCATGGCGTGGTCGATCACAGTTTTTTCCTAGTAGATCTGGCATTTAGCTTCTATCTGATGCTTGGCACGGCCGTTTGGCTTGACAATCTACCTATTGCACCTAAAATTACCGGGCAATCATAAACTAGCCTAACCACAGAGAGAGAAGGAGATCGTATCCTATGAGTGATACACAAGAACGTGTAACTACGATAATTGTTGATTTGCTAGGTGTTGAAGAGGATCAGGTGGTGCCTGCGGCGCGCTTCCGGGAAGATCTAGAAGCTGATTCACTGGACCTGGTTGAATTAATTATGGCTTTTGAAGAAGAATTTGACGGCGAAATTTCTGACGAAGAGGCACAGAAGATCACCACAGTTGGTGAAGCGGTAACCTACATTAATGAGCGTATGATCGCCTAGTAAGCAACTGTTAATCAGCTAAAAAACATAAACGAAAGAGAGAGTTGAATCGTAAAGGGTATTTAAGTACGCGTTACGTTTTTTGTGTTGGCATGGGTGAAACATCATGAGAGGTCGTCGAGATATGTTTCAAACTGGCGACAATGACGAGCAAATGCCCCATCCCACTTAACCATACTCCCAAACCGAAGCCAATTGATAAGCCGATGATTTGGCTGGCAAACGGCCGAACCACCAAGTAAATCCAGGTCGGCAGCAATAACCCGATGATGCCCAGCGCCGCCAAGAGTATCCATGGCAACCGTTTCTGTTTGGCTGATGGTGACCAAAATCCGCTGAGCAGCGCCGCCAGTATGACCACGCCAACCAAGACAACCCGTAGAACATACTGTTCGCGCACAGTCCCAGTAATGTCCTCGATGGCCGGGAATGCCAGCAGGCTGATCAGTACAGCCACACCACGTGCCATCCACGCCCGCCAGCCTTGATTGGGCCAGGTTATGGTCCACATAATCAACATCAGACTCAGGGTAATAGGGGGCAGATAGAACAGATCACGCCGCGCGCCCAAACCGAGGAACTTGAACCATTCCCCCATTTCAATGCCCAGGAAACTCAGCCCAGCTCCCGGTCCGGGCAACCAGACGCTGAGATAGCCGGTGAATATGGCGGTAAAACCGAGGAGGAGAACCGCCTGCTCTCGCTTCTCTTTCATGATCGTTCGCTCAAACGGCGCTCTTGTCTTAACATTCCCCTTTTAAAGCGCTCTTTCTCTTCATCGGTTTCACAAATCAGGGGCGGTACCGGTGTTGGCCGGCCGTCCTCACCCAGAGCGACATACACAAAATAGGCGGAATTGGTGTGTGTAATCTCACCCGTTAGTACATTTTCGGCCGCAACAACGACACGAGTTTCCATCGATGTACGGCCGGCCCAGGTTACTTCGGCTGAAAAAGTGACCAGGTTGCCAATTTGCACCGGTGAATAAAAGGTCATTGAATCAACCGTTACGGTAACCACCGGGCGACATGCATGCCTGGCGGCGGCAATTCCGCCCGCCTCGTCGCTGACCTTCATCAATAAACCGCCGTGTACATTGCCTAGCACGTTGGCATCTGTGACATTCATGACTTGTGTCAGGGTCACTCTTGATTCACTAACTCGTTTTCCGTCCATAGTTCAATCCATCCTAGACAATCAAATTATCTGGCTTTCCCGTCCATGATCAACCTGCCGGGCGCCTGGCCGGTAGCGCTCATATGCTTCTGGTTCATCGATATCCTGCAGTACAGCTTTCGATGCCGGTATAAGCGTCACTTTGTGCCGCCTTAACAAATCGCGGGGCGCGGCCCCAAGCGGCAAGGCCAACAATTCTTCAAAGTGATGCCTGTCTATTAGCACCGGATTACCGCGCTGCCCGCCAAACTCCGGA
>JAACFF010000115.1 GCA_009937635.1 Chloroflexota bacterium | reverse complement strand
AGGTACGTTGGAAAGCGCGCCATAGCGTCTCCCACCCATAAAGTTTTCTTCCCTGTGCGAACGATAGTTTTCTGCCCGTATGGCGACCATACTGTGGGCGATAGCAATGAGCGCACGATACAGCCGGACCGGTCACACTGGTTGTATGACAATAGGCGGAAAAGGGTCCTGTTTTGACTGTAGTCGACACTGAACAGAACTAAATCCTGGCCGCCAGGCGTGGTGCGGAATATCCCATCACTCACCGTCTTGCCAAATACATCAGTTTCCTGGCCGTTTTGCCAGAGCAAAACGCGTGAACGGTCCGGGCGCGATTGTCGTTCTTGTAGTATAACGCCATCGTCATCTGGCAGAGGATTCATAAATACGAATGAACGATCAGCTATTTCGGATACCCACGCTTCAGAGGTGGGATTGTAGCGCAACAAAGTAGCCTCATCCCCGTTTCCTGTGTCGCAGAGAAGCTCGATATTCTGGTTTGGAAAGGGAATTGGGGCTGGAGTTTGCTCCAGGTGGGACGCTACGTAACGGAGCCAGTCACGCTGGATACCGCCGCGAAAACGTCCGGTTGTGGGGACATGCTTTTGTAGCCACAGCCAATAGCTGTCAATGGTGTTCAAGTGGCGTTGCATACTTGCGATGGATTTGTCAGGGGCAACCTCAGTTAGATAGTCGACCATAGCATAGGCAAGTAAAGTGGCCGGACCTGTGGGCTGAGCCACTGGTTTGCCCCGCCACAACGCTTGCATGTCGAAAACGCCTATGGTTGAGTTGCTTAGGGCTGTCTGGTAATCACTTTGCTCTAAGGGCCAGTAGCGTAATCCGAGTTGGGCCAGCTGCCTGTCGAGCAGCGCTTGGTATAGTAGCCCATGCGAACAACAGCGCCAGTCAACATTCATCGTTATGGCAGCAGCGACGACGTGAGCCGAATAGCTGCGCATCAAAGCTTGGTAAGCGGCTTCATCAACCGGAATGCCTACCAATGATGGAGCAGGCAGGTTGAGCCCATAAATAGCGGTGGAGCCGAGCATGATCGTGGGATCCGCCGTTTCGAACAAACTTTGCGGATTGCTGTCCAGGTGCAAACGCAGATGTAAATCTTGCCGGCAGTTGATCCCTGGCAAAGTGGCGCACATGCGCTGCACGTCTTTTTCCAGATCGTGCAACAGGCGTTCGGCAAGTTCTGCCTCACGCTGCGGGTAACTCAAAGTCAGATGGCGAGTTTTGGCCGTCTGCCAGTCGCCCCAGAATTCCCTCCGTGGAGGTGAATAGAGCCAGCGATTCCGTCCACGGCGAAAGACGAGAATTTGTGCCAACGTAATAGTCGCTTGATTCCGTTTCCCTCTTACTAAACTAGTGACCTGCTCTATGTTGTTGATCGTGTCTGGTGCATGAATACTCGTCACATATTGTTGCTCTAGTATGACTTCGGCCTCGGTTAGATCTGGAGATACGATAACGTCCGTAACCTGTGGCGAACCGGCCACAGCAAGATCGAGTGGCAAACGATTTTGTAGGAGCCCACCTTTGAACAGGGCATGTTGCGCTGCTGTCCAGTCCGGCCGGCTGCCGGACAGAACTGTATCAAATAGCTCTATGTCTGCATTACGAATCGCTTCTTGCCAAAGCTGTTGGCTGGAAATGATATCATCGGCAACTGATGCCGAGACTTCCTCCACTTGCCGGTCAATTTGTTGTAGGATAAGGTAGGTTCCACCCGCTAGAATTAGCGAAACGAAGAGCGCCGAAAGAAGAAGCCGTCTGTACGAACGGCGCGCGGGCCTGCCGGTTCCTCGTTTTTCAGCCCATAATAGTTCTTCTTCGGTTTCCCAATCAAAGCGTGAGGGCATAGTTTGCCATAGAAATCGGATATATCCTCGGAGAGATATCTTGAGCCATTATATCCGATTTCTCTTCAGTTTTACGCCACGGATAGAGATGATCTTTCAAGTCATTCTAGCGACCTGGTGGTGCTTCGTGGGAGATGATCATGAAGCCTTAATTGACAGACGGTACCATACTGTGGGCAGCGCCTAAGTAATCTGTGTAGCCGCCCAGGAATTCGGTCAACTGCCCGTCTTGTAGTTCGACGATTTTGTCCACGACCTTGTCCAGGAAATAGCGGTCGTGTGAGATGACCAACACAGTGCCTACAAATTCGTCAAGTGTCTGCTCCAGCACTTCGATTGCCGGTATGTCAAGGTTGTTGGTCGGTTCATCCAGGAGGAGCATATTAGGTTTTTGCAGCACCAATTTCGCCAATTGAAGCCGGCTGCGCTCACCCCCACTCAGTTTTCCGATAGGTTGCTGCATTTGATCGTAGGTGAATAAGAAGCGCAGGAGATAGGCCACGGCCGTTTCACGGCTCACGGGCGCCGTCTGCCGGATTTCACTGATTAAGTCGCGGCTGTTGTCAAGGGTCTCCTGTTCTTGGGAGTAATACCCTATCTTGATGCTTGGACCAATCTTGATCTCGCCACTGGTGACGCTGTCCGGATCGAGCAGTTGTTTGAGCATAACTGATTTACCAGCTCCGTTCGGCCCCACCAGGCCAACCCTTTCTCCATGCCAGAGGGTCAGGTTGAGGTCTTGTAGGAGGGTACGGCCGTTCTCAAACTGCTTGGTCACATCCACCATCTCTATTACCTTTTTACTGCCGCGCCAACCGGCTAGATTCAGCTTCATACGCTTTGTTTCGCTCACTCTTTCGACCTTGTCCATCTTTTCGAGCATCTTGCGCCGGCTACGCGCCTGCTTGATGTGGCGTTCATTTACTACCATGGATGCCCACATTTCAAACCGTTTTATGGCCGCTTCAATTTGGGCGATTTCCTTTTGCTGTGCGGCATAGAGTTGTTGTTGACGCAGCCGGCGAATCTCTCGCTCGCTGGCGTAGGCACTATAATTACCTTGGTAAATGGTCAGGCGGCCGTTCTCTAATTCAGCGATATGGGTGGCGAATCCGTCGAGTAAATAGCGATCGTGAGAGATGATCACCACGCAGCCTCCATAGCCACGTATGATCTTTTCTAGGTTACGTTTTGCCGGGAGATCGAGGTGATTGTCCGGTTCATCCAAGAGGAGTAGATTTGGTTCTTGCACCAACAGTTTGGCTAACATGATCAGTTTCTTTTGTCCACCGCTGAGATGGTCTGTCAAGGTTGCCCATTGCCGCGCATCCAGGCCCAGGGCCGTCAGCGTCTCTCGAACGTTGCTGGCATAGCGGGCACCGTCCCATTGTTCGTAACTTGATAGCAATTTTTCATGCTTCTGCATAACCTTTTCCAAAGCAGAAGGATCGCTATAAATTTCTGACTGGCCCATTTTTTGTTCCAGCGACTCCAACTGTCTTTCGATTTCAGCCACTTGTGGTACGGCCGTCATTGCTTCCTGAATAACGGTCCTGTCTGGCGGTAAAGCCGGCTCTTGCTCCAGACGGCTCCAGGTCAATCCCGAATTGCGAAAAATGTTGCCAGAATCAATAGTCAATTCCTTGGCCATAATTTTCATCAGCGTTGATTTTCCAGCTCCATTAGGCCCTACCAGGCCTACACGCTGCTTGTGCTGCAATTCCCAACTCAGATCGCTGAAAATCTGCTTGCCGGCCAGGCTGATTCCGATTCCGTCCAGATTGAGTAATATTTCGGCCATGAATCTTCTCCAAAATAGGCGACCAATCAATGATTTATCAGGAATTGATGATCTGCCTTGGTTTTGTGAACCGTATTAAAACAAAAAAGTCGAGGCTCTAAAACTTGCCTCGACTTTGTCATTGACCACGTTGTGGTTTACATAATATTCAAACAGGAGGCGCGTTTAACCAGGGTTGCACCAGAGCAGAACCAAGAAAAGCAACACGAATCATCAATTTAGAGTGACTAATTGTGTAAACCATATTCACAGGATAGCTTAAGATCAGCCGATACGCAACCTATCGAATTGACGCTGTGTGACTTTGGCTGGATTTATTTACTGTTTGGCATTTCCTGACTATACTCTGCCCTATGGGCACGAAAAAAGCTGTTATTTTGTTGTTTCTTATCTCTCTGGTGCTGTCAGCCTGTGATTTATTAAACAACGCCGAAATCGGGAATCCGGATGCGCTGACCACACCAGTTACAGCTACGCTGGAAGCCACGTCTGTCGCACCTCAAAATACACCAGATTTTGAGGTGCCGGTTACGGTTACGCCGGCTGCCGCAGCTCTTAAATTATGGATACCGCCCGAGATTGCTTTGCGCACGGAGATGGGAGCCCAGTTGTTGGCCGAGCAACTATTTGCTTTTAATGCCAAGCACCCGACTGTTGTCATTCATGTAGAACAAAAAGATGTGAGCGGGGCTGGGGGCATATTGAACTATTTGCGCACAGGACGGGGCGTTGCTCCGTCTGTTTTGCCAGACATGATCGCTATCCCGGCTGATCTACTGCCGACGGCAGCGAATGAGAATTTAATATTCCCGCTTGACGATGCACTTGAACCTACAGCGCTGGACTCGCTATTTCCGCCAGCACAGAAATTGGCCAGTCCCGAGGAGAGAATATTGGGTTACCCATTTGCATTAACGGATCTGCCCTACCTGGTTTACAATAGCCATGCACTCACTTCTACCTTACCCTTGACTTGGAACCGCTTGATATCGGATACGGAGCGCAGTATGGTAATGGCTTCTGGCGGGCCAGATGGTGCGTTATTGGCGCTGCAGTTTTATCTAGATGCAGGTGGAACCGTTGTCAACGAACTCGGGGAGCCCGCCTTGCAGATGGAGCCATTGGAGCTAGCCTTGCAAGCGTTACAAAATGGACGCGACTCGGGTTTCATTGTTGAACAGAGTAGTAGCTCGAGTACACTGGATCAATCATGGCAGGTCTTTCTGGGAGGTGGGGCCAATATTGTGCGTACATCTGCGGATTATTATCTGAGCGAGACTACTGTGGGGCTGCCCATAGAGTTTACGGTTACACCTGGCATTGATCGTCCGTTGACGCCGTTTGTTGGCGGGTGGGCCTGGGCGATAAGTACGTCTGACCCTGTGCAGCAGGCGCTTGCACAAGAGTTGATGCTTGAACTGGTTGCGGCTCCAAATTTAGGTGCCTGGAGCCAGAGTAGCAATATGTTGCCTGCCCAACGGGATGCGCTAGCGGCCTGGATTGGTGACGATGCCTATTCCGGATTTGTAGAACAGGAATTGGGACGGGCGCAGCCGCTGCCGGTGGATCCTAATAGTAAATTGTTTACGGTGATTGGCGATGCGGTTTTTCAAGTTGTGTCAGGCTCCAAGACCGCAGAGGGGGCAGCGGAAGACGCAGTCGCCGCCATGCAATCCTAAGTGGATCATAGGTTGGGGATGGCCTACTAGGTGCCAACATGTTACGCTTCCAAGATTATCGACAGCATGTACAGCAATTGACGCAGGCGGCACTTTCAGCAGTAAATCCTGCCCAGGCTGTGCGGCGTTTTATGCAGCTTGACGGCCGTGATCTGGTTATCGGCGACTTGGACCACGATTTAGACCAAGGACGTGTTTATGTAGTCAGTGTTGGCAAAGCAGCTGCAGCGATGGCGGAGGCGACGATCCAGATATTGGGGGATGATCTGCAGTCCGCCGTTGTCGTTAGCAAAAAGGGCAGCGAGACGGCGTCCGCGCTGGCGAGCCAGAATTATCATGCCTTGAACGTGCTAGAAGGGAACCATCCTGTCTCTGGCGAAGATAGCATACAGGCAACGACGGCCGTGTCCCATATGTTGGCGCAGACTGGCGTAGACGATCTGGTCATTTTCCTCATAAGTGGTGGAACCTCGGCTTTGTTGACATTACCTCTGATGCCTTTGCCAGATTGGCAACAGTTGACCGATGTGCTTCTGGCAAGTGGTTGTACCATCAATGAACTTAATACCGTAAGGCGCAGGCTCGACCGTGTAAAAGGGGGCGGATTGGTAAACATGGCAGCCCCCGCCCATTGCATTAGTCTTATTCTGAGTGATGTTGTTGGTAATCCGCTAGAAGCAATTGGTAGCGGTCCTACAACATTTCTTGACGAACCAGCGCATGCTGCATCCACGGTGTTAGCTAGATATGATATTGAGACCCGCCTGGACCCGGAGATCTGGCAGCATATCCAGCAAGTACTCCAACAACCGTCCGACTCGGCGAAACCGGTGGATCAGCGAAACGAACATATTATCATTGGCGACGTACGCCTGGCTGCTACAAGCGCACTTACCAGGGCGATGCAATTGGGTTTTGTGGCCCAGTTATTGACAGCCAGGTTGGAGGGAGAGGCGCGAGAGGTTGGGCGTGTTGCAGCGGCTGTGGCCAAAGATATGCCTGCGGGACGCTGTTTGATCCTGGGTGGTGAGACAACGGTGACGATCAAGGGTAATGGTCTTGGTGGACGTAACCAGGAACTGGCTCTGGCAGCGGCGGTTGCCTTGGATGGATGGCCGGCCACTGTTATCGCAAGCTTTGCTACGGATGGAGAAGATGGTCCAACCGCGGCGGCTGGTGCGGTGATCACAGGGGAAACGGCAAAAACTGGACGTCTTTTGGGTCTTGATCCCGTTGCTTATTTGGATAGCAACGATAGTTTCCATTTTTTCCAGCGCCTTGATGAAGCAGCCTGCGAAAAAGAGGCCAGAGATGAGCATGAGGAACCGCACCCTAACGCGCTTTTGAATCCCGGTCCCACAGGTACAAATGTTAACGATTTGCTTTTTCTACTTACTTACCCCCGTGACAATTCTTGAGGAAATTTCATGAGCATCAATTTTGGAACAGATGGCTGGCGTGCTGTCATCAGTGATACCTTTACTTTTGCCAATTTACGTCTGGTTGCACAGGCGATGGCTGACTATATTCGTGAAGAAAATGGAACTGACCCCAGCGTGGTGATAGGTTTCGATACGCGCTTCCTATCCGACCGTTATGCGGCCGATGTTGCACGCGTAATGGCTGCAAACGGTATTCAAACCTGGTTGGCGCGAGCTGATACGCCGACGCCAGCCATCAGCTATGCTGTCGTGCACAAGAGGGCCACAGCGGGGGTGATGATAACAGCCAGCCACAATGCGCCACGTTATAATGGCATCAAACTTAAGGCCAGCTACGGCGGCAGCGCCAGTCCAGAACATAACAAACGTGTCGAACAGATCTTATTGCATAACCAGGAGATGGTTCGTGGACCAAACCTGATGGAATTGGAGACCGCCGTTCGGGAAGAGCGTGTGGTGAAGTTTGATCCGGCATGGGCGTATTACGAGCACCTAAGCACATTGGTTGATCTGGACACTATCTCTGAAGGTGAGTTACGTGTCGTAGCTGATGGCATGTTTGGATCGGGTCGCCGGGCGATTGGCGAAGTGTTGATGCGCAGCCGGACACGAGTTATGAATATTCGCCATGAAATGAATCCCGGCTTTGGGGGTATTCATCCTGAACCTATCGCCAAGCACTTGGGATTGCTCATGTCGGAGATCCAGGCCGGGCACTGGGATATTGGGTTGGCTACTGATGGGGACGCTGATCGGCTTGGTGCGGTTGATGCTAAAGGTAATTTTGTCGATCCGCACCGGATCTTTGCTCTGGTCCTCTCTTACTTATTGGAAAAACGGAATTGGCGTGGGAGTGTGGTGCGTACGGTATCTACGACGCGTATGCTGGACCGAATCGCGCAGCAATATAAATTACCCTTAGTGGAAACGCCGGTGGGTTTCAACCATATTGCCGATCGTATTTTGGCCAATGGTGTGGTTATGGGGGGAGAAGAATCAGGCGGGATTACGATTAAGGGGCATATTCCCGAAGGTGATGGCGTCCTGATGGGCTTATTACTGTTGGAAGTGATGGCTGATGCTGGTGCATCTTTGCATGAGTTGGTGGAAGATTTACTGACCCGGTATGGACCGGCTCAATATGCCCGTACTGATATTAAGCTCAAACATCCAGTCGCTAAATCTGCTATGGTCAAAATGTTGGTCGATGCAGCTCCCCCTAACATTGACGGCGTCATGGTGGAAGATGTGCAGACGACGGATGGTGTGAAGTATTATTTGGACGATGGCAGCTGGTTGTTGATACGGCCGTCTGGAACCGAACCGGTGCTGCGTGTTTATGCTGAAGCGCCAAGCGATGAACGCGTCAGGGCGCTTCTAGATTTCGGCGAAGAGATGGCGGCGGTCGGCTGACAGCTGTCAGCCGTCATCTGACGGCTGGCCGAATAACGGTTCGAATTTGAGGATGCGATTGTTGCCAGAGTCTGCTATGTAGATATAGTCCTGGTCGTCAAAGGCGATGCCATTGGGCAGCCCCAAATTTGACGACCCGGCGCCAAATGTGCCAAAACGCGCCAGATAGCTGCCATCGGGATTAAAGACGAGCACGCGATACCCTTCCGGATCCGTGGTATAGATGCGACCGGCGCTGTCAACGGCCGTATATGGTTTGTTATTGATTGATGTGCCATCCCAGGCGTCGACCGGCCATTCGTTCAGAGGGAAGAGATCCGGGGAGAATTGCTGAATACGGCTGTTCCAGGTGTCGGCCAAATAAATGGAACCGTCAGGTCCTTGACTCAAACCAACCGGTTCATTTAGCTGACCTTGTAGATTTCCAAAGCTGCCAACTTGCTGTAGAAAATTGCCATCACGATCCAAAAGCTGCATGCGATGATTCCCTGTGTCTGTCACCAACAGCCGATTATCATCAAGAAGGATGACGGAACGGGGTCCGAAAAAGAGACCAAGTCCATTATCGTCTGATTCTGCCAACGGAGAGCCACTGAGTCCAAAGCTATCCACATATTCGCCATCCAGCGTGAATTTTTGGATGCGGTGGTTCCAGGTGTCGGCCACGTAGACGTGGCTATCATCGACGGCGATCCCCCAGGGTTCGTTGAAAAGACCTGGATCTTCGCCAAATGCGCCCCAAGTCGTCTGCGGCTGGCCCAATTCGTCAAATACTTGAACACGGTGATTTCCGGAGTCGACGACATAGATACGGCCGTCGCCGGCGATGGCCATATTGCGCGGGGCAGATAATTCGCCGAGACCGCTACCGGCGATTCCTGACTCATTCAATGTCAAGACTGGTGAGAGAGTCAACTCCCCTTCGGCATAGGGATCAGCGAGACCACCCGCAGCGACAGCGCCAACGCCATAATCCCATAGAGCGGGCAGAGTGTCCTTGCGGATGTAGAGTCGCAGATTGTGACGCAAGGGCCATTCCCCCGCGGTGTAGTTGCCACCAAAAACCAGCCCGTATTTTTCATAGTCGCGATAGAAGAAAATATCCCACAATGCCTGCCGTACATCAGAGTTGCCCAAGCCGCGCCGCTCATTCGCCGGCGCGCTGAGATTGCCGAGGATAGCATTCAAAGATATTTGACGATACTCCTCCATTGGCCACCACAGAAATGTGTGTTCGGTATACTCATAGTTGTTGCCTAAATAAGGCTCAACTTTGTCCCAGTTTCTGGCGCCAACAATGATGACCGGAGACTGATTCAGATCCTGGGTGGGATTTTCGCCAAAGAATACCCGGTTTGGATAGTCTCGCAAGTACCATGTAAGGGGCCAAGAGACATCGCTGTCAAAAGCGACTTTTATGCCCTTGTCCCCGTTTAAACGCATCGACAATTCTTGCACCTGATCCAATACGACATTCTTCGTGGCAGGTGCACCGTGAGCATACACCAAAAACTCAGTTGTATAATCCGCATTTGGGAAATTGGCCATGAATGTGAAGCGAATTGTTAGCAGACTGAGCAGGGCAAAGAAACTCAACACCAGAATGGGGTTGCGCAGCGAACTTTCGGTCTGAGAATAATAACGCCGCCAGAAAAAGTAGATGATGCCTGCTGCCAGGATTCCGCCCAATAAGCGTCCCATGGCGGTCAGACTTTCTATTTGCTGGTCGCCAAGACGGATGCGTCCCAACAGCAAGGGTCCCAAAACCAGTAACAAGGCGATAGTCAGGAGTATTGTCAGGCCAGACAGGATCAACGAATTTCGCGATAAAAGTTCCTTTCCGCGAAGATGGGTTAATTTCTCGTTGAAATACCAGCCGACCAACATGCCCATGGGAATAACAAAATGAATACTCAGCCAGGGCATTTTTTCGCCAGCATAACTGTAGGCGATCCAGGTGAGCAGCAGCCACCAAGTCAGAAAAGGCACGATCTCTAATAGAGATCGTGCGTTAAACAATTCTGAAATGCCTCGTTCCAGATCATAGTGCGCGATGAGTTGCTTACGGTAACTGAAGAACCAATAAAGAATACCGGCAACCAGAACAAGGGTGCTGGCAATGATCTGTGGTATGATGCTGAGTTGCTGTCTGTCACCCAGAAAGCCTAGATAAACCCAGTTGGTGAGGCTGTATGTCAGAAAAGACAGAATAATCACACTAAACCAGTAGCCGATAACCCGGTTGGTGCGTTGCTTTTTTGTCCACAATCGAATGGACAGGAAGGAGAAGAGCAGCGGTAGGAATTCGTAGAACGGAACAACGAACAAATAATAGAAATTGGGCTGGCTGCCTCGCTGCACTTCTTGTTGCTCTAACCAATATCCCAAGGAGCCAACGATTCCGCTTGTCAATCCGCTCAGGTTTGTAAATACGGATGTGTAGAGCGTTAACAAGATGCCATAGAATATGATGGCCGCTACAATCCATCGCCTTTTGTTCCACCATAGGCCAACCAAGATGGAAACTATCAGAGTCATGATAAGGAAGATCCCGGAGCGTACGACGCCTGATTCGAAGAAAGAGGTCCAGCAAATGGTGTTCCCCAGACGCGCCAGGAGTAACTGGAAAGCAGACATACCTTCCTGACCCGCAAGTTGGCAATGATTCAGTGTGTAGTCGGTAGGATTCCAACCGGCAATAGTAGTGAGGAAGGGGGATGCCAGCGGCAAGAGCAGCGTTGTAAAAAGGATAATCAGGTCAAACTCGGGTGTATCATCAATATTCGGGCGCAGTGCTCTTGCGGCCAGGAAAAGACCCAGGCTTAGCACTGCTATTCCCAGAATTTGTGCCCAGCGCAACAGGGTTTCGGTGCTGCTGGTAACCGCCGGCGGTTCCTGTGTTATTTGTTCGGCACTAGGGTCTGCGGCGAATCCCTCTGTCGGTTCGACGGTTGTTTCTATTGCGGGATCGCTGCCGATTGCCTTTTGGCTGACAAAACCTGCACCTAGAAGCACAAGTCCTGCTAGAAAGACAAGCAATGGTATCCATAGCCTGGAAAGATGCTGGCGGAACCAGGGAGCGGGGAAAATCTTGATTAATAGGCGGATGATCAGGTAGCTACCAAAGATTGCCACGTAAATAAAGGCTACTTCCTTGGTTGCGAACATAAGGGCGGTTCCGGCAACAAACCACCACAAATACTTGTCTTTCTGTTGGCGAAAGTAATACCAGATGGCGATGAATACGATCAGCGCCCAGACGATGACGTAAACGTCGTGGCGAATATAACGCGAGTAGTATGTAACGAACGGAGAAATCAGGAAGATAAAACTAGTGAACAATGCCCCGACACGGCCAAGCCAGTCGCGAAGAAAATAAGGCATCACGACCAGCAAGATTCCAAAGATGGCTACGGGGACACGGGCTGCAAAATCATTATCGCCAAACAGCCAGTACGATACAGATGTGATATGAAATAAAAAGGGTCCGTGCATTAAGGGGGTGTGTTGGTATCCCTGTCCGTCAAAGAATTGGTACGAGAACTGCGTGTGCAAGCTCTCGTCATGGCTCATGACGCGATCGCCTAACCCCCAAAAGCGAGTAATAATAGCCAGAATTATAAAGATAAGATAGATTGTTTTTTCCCAGTCCAGGTTGATGGAAGCCAACAAAGGGCGGGAAAGAAAATCTGGTGCTGTTTCCTGCGGTGTTATACTGCTTTCGCTCATCTTCCTCTTCGTTCTTTGTAATCGAGCTCTTCACGGTAGACTAATAGGAGCTCGTGCTTAGATCCTATTATTCTGCTATTCCTACCAGGGCGGCTACTGGTGTAGGTAGCGGACCTGGTGTAGCTAAAGCTTGTGCCGATTCTGGAGATGGTACGGGGATGGCCGGACCAACCACGGCGCGTTCTTCAAAGTCGTGTTGTTCATATTGTTCATATCCTGCGTGCTTTGCAGGTATGGATTGGGCCACCGTGGCGGTCGGTGTGTTGGTGGTGGTGGCGGTGGCAGCATGGGCAGTGGCCACAAAAGCAGGGACACTGCCTTCAGGAAGCGTTCTTTGGAGAAGGAGACCACCAAGTGTCAGGAGAATCAGTAACAAGATTGGCGCCAATTGCTTCTGCCAGCGCTGCGGAAACCAATTAACGCTTTGACGACGGGTGACAACGGGCATTAAATGGCGCAAGCGGATTGCTTCCGGCTTCGTGGCCGTATCTATGGTGACGCGCACCAACTGGCTGAGTTTCCTTTCACGTCGTAAAGTTTGCTGGCAGTCAACGCATTGCGCTACATGATGCTCAACCGCTCGCAGTTGCTTATGAGACAATAGACCGAGCACATAGTCTGGTATTCTTCGTGAGACTTCGTCGTGTGTCATCATCACTTTATACACGTTCCACTTTCAGGTGGCTCATTAAGACAGTGTCGCTTGTCGTTTACCATTCTTTTTCCATGCTCCAAGGTCAGGTCAAGATCTCGTCATCTAGCTGTTCTCGCAGAGACTTGTGGGCCAAGCGAACACGGGATTCGGCCGTTTTAGGCGGAATACCTAGAATGTTACCAATTTCTTTATAACGTAGACCGTGATAGTAGCGCAAGATTGCCGTTTCACGCAGCTTCGGCGACAGTTCGGCCAATGCCTCCCAAATAGCCTTCTGCCGATCATCTAACTCCAGTAAATCATCTGGGATGAGCGCATGACGATCTGGCACATCCTGCTGACCCAGAAGGTTCAAAGGAAACGTGGGTAGCCATTTGCGACGCCTTTTGTTACGACAACGACTGACTGTGATACGGTACAACCAGGTCGTAAAAGCTGATTTATGTGGATCAAAGTTGGCTAACTTACGGAAGGCATACTCGAAACTATCCTGCAGCACCTCCTCCGCGTCTTCCTTGTTCTGCAGTAATCCATAAGCCAGCCTGTAGACCATGCTTGCATGCAGATCGTATAAGGTTACATAGGCTGCTTCATCTCCGTCCAGACAGCGTTGCAGTAGTGCCTGACATTCCTCATCAATACGAGATGTCGCTGTGGATCTGCTTGTCCAAGATAAGGTATGCGCCTCGTTCATGTGGCTACCGTAATCCTCTACACCTATCTGCTACTGTGGATATGCCAGATCCGTGCGCACCCAAAGAATGACGCGATCTTCCATCACACCGTTCAATGTTTCATGAAATAGCCACCAGCGCATGGCATCCAATACAGGTGTCGACGATCCAGATGATGGCAACGTTCCGGCCCGGATTAGGCCAAAATCACTGCCAAGATAGTCGCTGCCAAGAGCAGGCTCGGTAGCATCTGAGCGGCTGATAATTGCTTCAAACTGAGCCCCGGGCGGAATGGTTTGACCAAATTGTGCGCGCCAAAAGTCGCGCAGATACCATCGAAGCACTGGCGAATCAACCGCGCTGTACAACGATAAATCGGCGTTTGAATTTGTCGCCTTACGTGAAATATCCTGCAAAGTGCTTATCAGCACCGGAACATCATCATCCGTTGCTTGTTCGACCCAGCGTTCTCGGGGATCGTTGGCTGTAATGTGGGTTAAATTCCACGCAGTCCCCCATTGGAAAAGCAATAGCAATAACAATACCGCCAGCCAGATCCCTTGTAAAACTGCCTCTTCATGAACGGACCAAAAATAATAGATAGCCATCACTGCCCCTGAAAGCGCCATCAGCGCTATCCAGAGATTCAGGATCTGCTGTTCGGTAAGGGAGACTCGCAAGAATCTGGCTACATTGACCAAAACTATCGCGCTGAGCAGGATTAGGATTCCAGTGACGGCCCAGGTCGAGTGAGTCAGCCCTCGGCGCAAGAGATGATTTGTGGTCAACCCCAATAGCAGGTAACCGGGTAAGAGCACAAGTAGGGCATTATCTACTACGCCACGCTGCAGCAAAATCAAAATCAGACACATTAAGAGCCAGTAAGTGAACAAGGTTCCCAATGGGTGATTGCGCCAAATGGACCACAAAATCCCAATGACTCCGAGAGGTAACAGCACGATTTCGTAACGGGCCAGTACAAGAAAAGGGGTAAGCAGCGCCCGTAAATCCCCTTGCAGGCTAAAAAGAGCCAACCAATCGCCAAACAACTGGGCTGCCGCCCCGACGCCTGAAAGATGGGTCAAGAAGCGTGTGCTCAGAGAAATGAAAACTACGACCCCAATGATAATCGCTTTGAAAAGTTCCGCCCGTTCCGGCCAGATTATAGGGCCTGATTCAGGGTGGATCTTGCGCTGCAACCACCACGCAATGGTAAATGTAACCAGCCCGCTGTAAATAAGAGATGAGCTGGCCAGGCCTAGACCCAAGGCGATGGCCAACACATAGAGCCACTGCTGCTTGCGGTCGTTCAGTAAGCGTAACGCGGCAATGGTCGCCAGCAAGATTGCAAATAGGGCGATGGATTCCCCTCCAGCCGTACGTGAAACCGTCGCAAGTAGGGGGGACACGGCAAAAAGGGTTGCGGTCACCAGGGCTCCAATCCGGCCTAGACGTTCACGTAAAAGCCAGGGCAATAGAACCAATCCCAGGCCAAACATTGCGGCGACTATTCGTGCCGTCACGTCATTTGTTCCGAAAAAGGACATCAGAAGGGAGGTTAGGGTGAAGTAAGCGGGGCTATTAAATTCGACGATGTGTTGCCCTGCTTGTAAGAATTGCCAAGCGGCAAGCGCCTCCTTTGCCTCGGTCGGGGAGAGCGGAATCTGTCCCAGGCCGGAGAACCGCATCATTGTCGCGGCGAATGCTTCTGATCCAGGTTCGGTGGCGCGCGGCGGCGCTTGTGATTCGGTTGATTCGCGCGTTTCGTCGGCGGTTGTTTCCATTAACATCCTTATTCTAGTAGCCTATTGGGGCTGCCAGCGATAGATAGTGACACTGTTATTGCTATAGGCAACATCTAGTTGTTCGGCAAATTTATCCAATCCTGTGGAACCGTACAACCCCTGTTCCAGTTCGCCTACATAAATATACTCCACACTATAACGGTTAAGTAGATCAACAACTGATAAGAGATCAGGGGCGCTGTAGATTTCGTTTACGGCTGGTTCTCGAAGACCTGGTTCTGGCGTGTTGCCGCGCCACTGATATTCGTGGCCAGCCCAGCCTAAGATCGTGGGCAGACCTGTGTTGGCTGAGATCCGCCCGTAACCGCTATATTGACCGCCTACGGCTTCCAAAATCACCGGCATTCCCGACACATTCTCACGCAACCATAAAATGGCGGCGTACTCATCCGGATTATGCCTCTCTACCTGCGCCAGACCGTTGATTGTGGCTGGCTGGCGGACACCGGATGCCGCTGAACCACGATACTCAATCGTACGCGAGTTTACAGCGTATATCGGGAATAAAAATGCAATGATGAAGGCAAGAGCATAGCCGGTTGTGGCCAGGACAGGGGCAATACGGCGTGACCCCCGCCATTCCTGCCACAGATACCCTATCGCATATAGGGCAGCGATACCAAACATCACCCAGGCCTGGTAGTAGAATTTAAATATGGTATTCAGCCGCATGCCAAAATTATCGCGCAGGTAGACGAATTCCGGGCCGAGGGTTAACAAGGTGCCGGTGGCGATAATGAGCAGTGCAAAGGGCAGTACATCCTGTTTGCCGGTGTTTTGGCGCGCTTCTTGCGATCTGAACTGATATAGCCAGATCATGACCACCAGACCGACTGTGGCAGCCAGAAATAGTGTTAAGGCAGGATAAGCTACTCTGGCCTGTAGGTACGTGGGCAGAATAGATAACACAGCCGTCACACCCCAGCCGGCGGCTAGATTCTGTTCCGGCCGTGGCGGCAAAGAAAGATCCAGCTCACTGGCTAAACCGGCAATACGTCCAGCCCCTTCGGGACTTACGGCCACGATCAATCCAAAGAATAAGGACAGCAAAAAGAGGACAAAAATTAAAAGAACCGCCGTTGCCAACCCTGCTTTCCAGAATCGAAAACGTTGCCTTAAGGCCAGGGAGATCAACAATATGGATATTGCCCACAGAGGCATCGCAAATATTATTAGGAACTGCACCAATCGTGTGGGGCGCATGAGCATCGGCAAAATATAAGGCGCACCCGCCTGCGAACGGAAACTTAAGAAGAAGGGTAGGTACAGTAAAATAATAGGCAGCAAGAGTATCAGCATGACGGCGATGGTTTGGGAAATAATTCGTGAATGCCAACCCTCATCGCGCCAGCGGGCAAGAAAAAAGGCGCCTGCCACCACAAATAGGTAAATTAAGACATCCCACGTATTCAGGAATGATAGTCCGCCGAGGACGATAGCGCTGAGCAACCAGAATGGGATGCCGATGGACCTGACAAGTTGGTGGAAGCGGTCAATCCAGCCGGA
>JAACFF010000497.1 GCA_009937635.1 Chloroflexota bacterium | reverse complement strand
TCCAACTGCGCCGCTGATCGATCTGGTTACACCCGAAGCCATGAGAGGAATCACCATGAAGCTGGTGGATGCGATCGGCCGTCGACGAAGCCGAAGAGAATTCACGGACGAACCTCTGACGCTGGAGGAGCTATCACTTCTACTCTGGGCAACGCAAGGCATTCATGCTGTTGTCGATGAAGCTGTGTCCTACCGCAGCGTGCCATCGGCGGGAGCGCGTCACCCCTTTGAGACCTATCTTTTCGTGCACCGCGTGGCTAAACTACAGCCGGGGCTTTATCGTTATCTGGCCCTCAATCATAAACTATGTTTTATGAGTACATTCAATGAGTTAGCCAGGCGCGCCGCCAATGACGACTGGCTACAACCTGAAGACGCGGTGCTCTTCGCCTGGACGGCCGTGCCTTATCGCACCGAATGGCGTTACGGCATCCTGTCGCACAAAATGATCGCTATCGAGGCAGGGCACATCTGCCAGAATCTATACCTGGCCAGCGAAGCCATCGGCGCCGGCACCTGCGCCATCGGCGCTTTCCCCCAAGATGAAATCGATAGGCTTCTGGACGTAGATGGCCATGAGGAATTTGCAATCTATCTGGCTAGAGTTGGCAAACTTCACTACTGATAGGGGTAGAACAAATCAAAGCTTCCGAGGTTTCTGTATCGACTTCACCGCAATGGCCGGTCAAGAGCATTCCTATTTATCAATGCCCTCGATCAGCGCCAGCCGCATATCCGGCGTACTTAGCCCTACCTGTTCCATGCCCAACAGCACGCCGCCAATGACAGGCGGCGCAATTAGACGTACGAACCTGGCCTGAGGAGCTACTTGGCAAACAGTTTCGCGCATGGTCTCTTTGAGCGATCCGCTGCCTTTGTACAGGCTGCCTGATAGAACAACATCGAAGGTCAAATCTTGCATAGCAAGCTGTCGAATCACGCCATTGGCCAGGCCACCCAGTTCTCGCCCGGCCCATTTGGTGGCCTCGATAGCAACCTCATCACCTGTTTTCGCCGCGTTAAACACAAGAGAGGCATGGGCGGCCGAAATGTCGTAACGATCGCGCATGATGCCAGCCAGGAGATCTTCAGCATCTTGCGCGCCGGCAGCTTCTACAAAAGAATCCGTCAGCCGCGTTTCCGGGCCTCGTTTGCTCCAGGCGCGAGCCACGGCCTGCAGGGCAAAACTGACCAACTCTCCTGCACCAGCGTACTCGCCAAAACGACTGCTGCCCGTTACGCGCCCGATTCGACCCTGCGGGTTACGGCCGTAACAGTTGCAGCTGGTTCCGGCTGAGACAGCGACGCCCCAACCTTGGCTGGCTCCAGCCAAGAGGCCAATAAAAGCGTCGTTGACGATCTCAAAGGGAGCTTCGAGGAGATTGCGAATGATATCGAGATGCGGCTGGCGATCTTCCGGCCAATCGTAGCCTGCCAGGCCAAAACCTGCGGCCGTGATCTGGGAAGGCGTGATGTCTGCTGACGCGGTCGCCCGCGCGATGATCCTGTCTAAAATATGGCGGGTGCCCTCCCAGCCAACGTTTTCCCAATTGCCCGGTCCTGCCTCACCAAAACCCAGGATACGGCCGTTTTCATCGGCGATGAGGGCGTGGCTTTTAGTTGCTCCCGTATCGACCCCTAGAAAATAGTTGCTCATTCAATCCCTCACTTTATCATTATCCGGCAAGTAAACAGTTAACTCCTCATCAGATCGCGCAATGCGCGATAGCCAAGCACGTGAATTCCAGATCGTGTGACGTAATCGCGCATCGTTTCACTAAGAAAAAGCTGGTAGTCGGCTACCCGGTTGGGCCAATCTTCAGGGCTCGCAGCAGCCCGCAGTTCCGGCGTGTCTTTGGCCGGGTGGATGATAAGGTAGGTGATGCCAGGCGGAATTGACGCCAGCACCGCTTTGAGCTGCTGTTCTCGATTTTCAGGCCTATCAAGCGGCATTACGTGGACATGATCGAGCAACGGCATACCAAAATCCTCAACGCGTTTGATCTGCCCCACGAGAGCTGAAACGGTTTTTTCGTCCAGATAATGTTGCCAGATTCCGTTCACGTCCTGGCGCAGGCAAAAGGCGGGCACCTGATATTCAAGACCCAGCTTGAAATACACATCAAGGAGCCGATGGTGAAATAATGTTAGCATGTGTGAATCGATATGGGTTATATCGATGCCGGATGTCTGCGCCTGCTCAATCTGCGCTCGAAGCTCCGCTTCTAGCGCCGTTAAATCAGCTCCTTGGTGGATTTCGTGCGCCGTAGGGTGGAAATAGCCGTCCTCATCAATGAGGCCAGATTGCCGATCGCGTGTGGAAACTGGACCCCATCGGTAGCTTTCCCATTCACTGGTTACAGTCAAATGCACACCCATATCTATGACACCCAGATCCTGTCTGTTGCGACACAGTTCCGCTGCTGCCGGAAACCAGGGACAGGGCACCATAGCGGCCGCCGAAGACAGCAAGCCAAAATCCAACAGTTCGGCATAGGCATCTAGGGTGGACTGGAACGAGCCGATGTCATCGGCGTGGAATATTACGGCCCGGTCATCATCAGCCAGGCCCAACTTCTTCATAACAGGATTTGCATTCATTAACAATTCACCATTAGCAATTCGCAATTCACAAATAAGCGTTTGGAATTAATCTTCCACGTTCCAAAACTGCGGCAAATATTCCCGATTCGTCACTAAAAGATCGTCAAGCACTTCCTGCACCTTGTCGGCCGCAGGGCCAAGCGGATGGGCCAATAACGCCTGATAGGCGGCATTGCGATCGCCATGAACGGCCGCTTCAACGGTCAAAATTTCGTACGCCTTTACCTGGGCCAGAAGACCGGCCGTAACCTGGGGCAAAGGGTCAGCCGGCAACGGCCGTAGGCCATCACGGTTCACCTGGCAAGGCATCTCCAGCACCCAATCCTCCGGCCAACCGGGAACCGCCCCACGGTGGGGTACATTGACCACATGTGTCTCGCCCAGATCATTGTAGTGGGCATTGAGCAACTGTGTAGCCACCGTAGAATAATAGGCACCTCCGCGCTGCATCAATCCCTCCGGTGGTTCCGTGCGGTCCGCTTCCGCGTATTGGGCCAGCAGCTCCTCTTCAATAGTCATAACCTCTTCGGCCCTTGACGGAGGCCATTTCTCTTGTGCCGCCAGCTTACGACCCGTGTAATAGAAGTATTGCAAGTAATAGTTGGGAATCATCTGCAGCGATTGGATGGTACTCAGATCCCACTCTGGATCTTCATCTTCTTGTAAACGGCCGATGAACGCTTCCATCACCTGCGGCCACATATCTTCCCCGTCTATGGAAAATCCACGATGCCAGGAGAGATGGTTCAGGCCGAGCGTCTTTAACTCAGCCCGCTCAGGAGTGATGCTTTCCCCACCCTCAATTGGCAGCGATTCCAAGATATGCATCTTGGTCGTGATGGGCACGTTGCAGACGCCTGCGGCTGGCACGTCAGGAGCGTGTCGTGCCAGCGCTTCGGTCACCAATCCCGCGGGGTTGGTGAAGTTAACCAGTAAGGCGCCCGGGGCCAGTTCGCGCATATCTTGAGCAATACTCAAAATTACCGGGATCGTGCGCAGCGCCTTGGCCATACCTCCCACACCGGTGGTCTCTTGCCCAATGAGGCCATGTCTCAGGCCTAAATATTCATCTTCTCGCCGGGCTTGCATCCAGCCTACACGGAGTTGGGTCGTGACGTAACTGGCATCACGAACGGCCTCGCGACGGTCCGTAGTTAAATGCACCTTGAACGGCGCGCCTTTCGCTGCGACCATACGTTGGGCAAATCCACCTACGATTTGCAAACGCTCTGGTAGAATATCCACCAACCACAATTCGCTGAGTGGAAATTGTTCAACCCGCTGCAAAAATCCGTTGATTAACTCGGGGGTATAACTTGAGCCTCCCCCAATAACTGCTACCTTCATATCTCCGCACCTCCTCACCTGAAATTGCCAGGCACT
>JAACFF010000496.1 GCA_009937635.1 Chloroflexota bacterium | reverse complement strand
CGGCGCAACCGCGTCAACAGTAGCCGGTGGACTGGCAGGCTCCCTGGGAGCCGCTTCTTCAGAAGATCCTGTATTCGAACAGGCCGCCACCAAAACAATCAGAAGCAGTATCAGAATAACTGCACCGCCACGATATAAACTTTTCATATTTCCTCCTCAATGATTGGCTCATTCATCCAGCCACTTTAATTTGCTGCCAGGCGCTCACTCAAATCTGCGTGCCCAACATTCTCATGACAGGTAACGCACTTATCGTCGGTTTCCCTTAGAAAATAAGGTTTGTGAGCGATTAGCGCTTTGGGTGTGGCTTGTGTGGCTTTTTCCAGATTCGAATGGCAGGTTATGCAACCCGTATCATATACGTACTCTTCCCGGTGGGCGCGTTTTGCCTGCCAATCAATATTGTCTGGATCGCCAAGGTTCTCTACCCACAGATCATGGAGACCCGTGCGCGTCTTGGTATAAAGATGAAGAGATTCATGTGGCGCGGAGTCTTCGGAGCCGCCACATAATCTGCTTTGAACTAAGCCGAAAGTCGTGCTGTATGGAATTTAAGATGACGGAAAGGGGAGGTAAATCGGGTTTATCCGATGAAATCAGGCGATCAAGAAGACAACCGAGTAGTCAAACACGCTATCGGCAAGAGCAGAATCGGTTTCCATATCCATTCACTGTGAAACTGAGCATTGGTTTTTCGGTGGTTGGCAAGGCAATGCCAATGACACCGCCTGGAAACGAAATCGGATTGGTCAGTCGATAGGGCAACGGTCAGATGATTAAGGAGGACAACGAGACCGTGGTCGGAAAGTTAGCAGCAGTTGCATCAACTGCCCACATGTTGGACAGAGCACGCCACGCTCCGAATTGGCAGGATCAGCTACGCTGTTCGCTCCATCAGTAGTTGGCGCTTGCGGCTCAGACGTGTCTAACCACAATCGAATCACGGCCAACTGATGTAATCGCGCAGGACTGAAGAGACCATAGTAACGAACTTTGACAAAACCCTTCGGCAGTACATGCTGTAAGAAGCGTCGTAGGAACTCTTCCGCAGTCAGAGTACAGATTCTAAATTGTCCCGTATCAGAAGCGCGATAACGAAACGTGACTTTGCCACTGGCGACGCGGATGATGCGTCGGTTGCCAATGGCCACCCGGAAAATGTACGTGGCCAAATACTTCAATGCGGCTTGGCCACGGCCGACTGGTTGGCAATGGACAACCCACTCTGAGGTCCAAGTATCGGCTGCCAAGGTGCTAGTCAGAGGTGCTTTTTGTAACCCCGCTCGAAACTTAGCGCGAAACAAACGGGAGAGCGCTTTCACAGGGACCAGAAAGTTATGCCGGGCAGTGAGCCACTGCCGGCCATCGGCTGATAAACCACCCGCAGGTACCAGATAATGGACATGCGGATGATAGCTCAGGTTGCGCCCCCAAGTATGCAGCACCCCGACCAGACCGATTTGCCCACCCACGAAGCGCGGATCCCAGGCTAACTCTTGCAATGCTGCCGCCGAGGCGCGAAACAACAGATTGTATACAGCTTGTTGGTTGCGCCGGGCGACATCACGGAGAGTGCCCGGCAACGTAAAGGTGACCATGAAATAGGGCACAGGCAACAGCGACGCTTGTTGTTTGTCCAACCACTGCTGACCAGCGTTGTGTTGGCATTGGGGGCAGTGTCGATTCTGACAGGAATGGTACTGATAGTGTGTTTCTTCGCAGGTGGCACAGTGATAGACGTGTCCCCCAAATGCGGCGGTTCGACACTGGGCCATGTCCCGCAAGGTCCGTCGATGACTGGGTAGCAGGCGATCGCTAAACTTTTTTCGATACGCTGCTCCGTACTGATGGACAATCTCGGCCATGGTGCTCATGGTAACTCTTCTATCAGCTCATTGAGCGTAGCCATGGCGACCTCTTCGGCTTTCCGGGTCAGATGGGTGTACATGGCGGTTGTCTTGGGTGAGCTGTGGCCTAGCCACAATTGAATCAGACGCAGATGGATGCCGGCTTCCAACAAATGGGTTGCCCAGGAATGGCGCAGCGTATGCACAGTGGCTGCTTTGTTGATACCGCTCTCGGCCAGGGCCGCTTTGAATGCCTGCGACACACCCGCTGTTGACATGGGGGTTGTAGCCGTTAATCGAGGACCACTACCACGAGGTCCTCGGGCCGGAAACAGCCACACAGGATGCCGGTGGGTAACCCAGAACTGACGCAGTTGCTCTACTGTTTGGTCCGGCAAGGGTACGTAGCGATCTTTGTTGCCTTTCCCCAAGTGCACATGCACTTGCATGCGGGCAGCGTCGATGTCTCTCACTTGCAAGCCTGCTCCTTCACTAATACGCAGACCGCAGGCATAAATCGTGCTCAAGCACACCCGATAATGGGGACGGCGCAGACAACTGAGAATCTGCCACACTTCCTCCGTGCTTAACACGACCGGGACTTTCTTCTCCTTCTTGGGCCGTATTAACTGAAACACAGGCCACTGTCGTTTGAGCGTGTACTCGTAGAAGAACTTGAGACCACACAGGGCCACTGTGCAGCTGCTTCGAGAAAGACACTTTTCGTTTTTCAAGTACAAGAAGAATGCTCGTAACTCTTCCTCACCAATTTGGTCGGGCGATCTGTTATAATGTTCAGCAAGTTGGCGCACGACACGTACGTAGGACTGCTGCGTTTTCGGTGACAGCCCGCGCAATTGCATATCTTCGATCATTCTTTGTCTTAAGGGGGTCATGGTTCTATCTCCTATAACATAAATTTGGACGATTTACTGTTACGGGAGATAGTAACCTTTTTTCAGTTATGCTGGATGTGGAGAAGAAATTATTTTTGGCTCAAGAGGTATCTGCGCGAAGCGCTACTAAGAAACGCAGGGTGCTAATCTGAATCATGAGCAAGCCTCTTCCGCCAGGTGCAGCTGCAGATCCCCTTAAGCCGCTGGGACAACCTGCAGACCCAGTCTAGTTGCTTTACGTTTGAGATGTTTAATCGCCCGCTCTTTCTGTTTGGCTTCATAGTCTGCGGTGTCCGGTGAGATGTACTCTTGGCGTTCCTTCAACATCACGTAAAAGATGCGAGCTATTTTATGGGCCGTGGCCACCATTGCCACGCCGGGCCCGTGTTTGGCACGGATACGGCGGTAGAATGCACCGAGGACACTTTGTCCCCGCGATGCGCCCATTGCCCCTTGCCGAAAGGCGAGGTTGGCGCGACTCTTCACTTTCTTCGTGCTTCTGTGCAGAACCTTCCCTCCTGAGATTTCGTTCTCCGGGGCCAATCCCAACCAGGAAGTGAAGTGCTTCACGCTTTTCCATTTGCTCATATCAGTACCAACCTCGGAGATAATGGTTTGCACCGTCAGCACGTCCAGACCATCAATGGCCGTCAGGTCCACCCCGGTCATCTGATAGAGATAAGTGCGCAGGTCATATTCCGGCGCATTCTTGTTCTTCCGCCGGTTCTTCTTTGAGGGCTTGAGTGGCTCTTCCATGAGGTCTACCTGGGGCTCAAACTTACTGTAGAGCTTCTCAACTTCCATATCGCATGCTTTTATCTTGGCCGTGTAGATGTCATACAGTTCTAGAGCCTGCTGCAATACAAAGAGATGCTCAGACGAGTAGTTTCCTTCCAATGACTTGGCGATCACTTCCTCACTGTTTTTGCAGTTGGGATCTCGATACTGAGCCAGTACCTTTGGTTCTCGTTCGCCGGCCACAATTGCGCGCACGATCTTCATCCCGGTAATTCCGGTGATGTCACTGATTACATTCGTCAGGTGCAAGTTCATCAGATTCAACGCCTTTTGCATATGCTGAATATGAGCTGCGCGCCATCTTATCAGGTTGCCACGATGGCGTAGCAACGTTCGTAGTTCGCAAATCTCCCGGCCCGGTCGAAATGACCCTCGAAGTAGCCCGTAAGTGTGCAATTGTTGTAGCCACTGACAATCGAGTACGTCCGTTTTGCGCCCGGTAACATTCTTCA